>JBFGUQ010000113.1:0-7247 GCA_041565515.1 Rhodocyclaceae bacterium
CTTGGCGGTGCGCTGGTCGATGAGGCGGATCTTGACGCCGTTGTTCAGGAACGAGAGCTCGCGCAGGCGCTTGGCGAGGATGTCGTAGTGGAACTCGACCTGGCCGAAGATATCGTCGTCGGCGAGGAAGTGGACCTCGGTGCCGCGCTTGCTGGCGTCACCGACCACGCGCAGCGGGCTGACCTCGACGCCATCGACGATTTCGATGATGCGGTCCTGGGGCACGCCGCGGTGAAACTCGAGGAAGTGCTTCTTGCCGTCGCGGCGGATGGTGAGGCGCAGCCACTTCGACAACGCGTTCACGCAGGACACGCCGACGCCGTGCAGGCCGCCCGAGACCTTGTAGCTGTTCTGGTTGAACTTGCCGCCGGCGTGCAGCACGCACATGACGATCTCGGCCGCGGAGCGCTTGGGCTCGTGCTTGTCGTCCATCTTCACGCCGACCGGGATGCCGCGGCCGTTGTCGGTGACCGAGATCGAGTTGTCGGCGTGGATCGTGATGACGATGTCGTCGCAATGGCCGGCCAGCGCCTCGTCGATGGCGTTGTCGACGACCTCGAACACCATGTGGTGCAGGCCGGTGCCGTCGGAGGTGTCGCCGATGTACATGCCGGGGCGCTTGCGCACCGCTTCCAGCCCTTCGAGCTGCTGGATGCTGGATTCGTCGTAGGCGTAATCGGCCTGGGGAGCGGGGGCCGGCGTGTTGTGCGGTTCGGACATGGTCATCTCGGTGATTCGAAAAGAACGGGCCCCGGTGGGGGCGTGAAACACGCCCACGCCGCGGGTGGCGGCATGGGTGCAAGCTTGCTGCGTGGCGGCTAGATTCTCATCGGCATGACGACGTACTTGAAGTCGTCGTTGCCCGGCAGGGTGATCAGTGCGCTGGAGTTGCCGTCGTTGAAGCGCCAGTCGACGGTGTCCGACGACAGGTTGTTGAGCACGTCGAGCAGGTAGGTGACGTTGAAGCCGATGTCGAGCTTGTCGCCCTGGTAGTCGATCTCGAGCTCGTCCTGGGCTTCTTCCTGCTCGGCGTTGGTGCTGACGATCTTGAGCACGCCGTCCTCGAGCACCATGCGCACGCCGCGGAACTTCTCGTTGGTGAGGATCGCGGCGCGCTGTAGCGCCGACAGCAGCGGCTGGCGGGCGAAGCTCACGAGCTTGGGGTGGGCCTGCGGGATGACGCGCTGGTAGTCGGGGAACTTGCCGTCGATGAGCTTGGTGACGAGCTCGATCGGGCCGAAGCGGAATACCGCCTGGTTGCCGGCGAGCAGGATCTCCAGCGGGTCGTCGCTGTCGGCGAGCTGGCGCGAGAGTTCGAGCACGGTCTTGCGCGGCAGGATGGCCTCGGTGCGCTGCTCGACCGGCGCTTCGAGTTCGCTCGAGGCATAGGCGAGGCGGTGGCCGTCGGTGGCGACCATGCGCAGCTCGTTGCCTTCGGCGATCAGCAGCAGGCCGTTGAGGTAGTAGCGGATGTCCTGCTGCGCCATCGAGTACGCGACCTGGGCCAGCAGGCGCTTGAAGGTGCGCTGGCCGATGCTCAGGCGCGCGGCGTCGCCGTCGGGCAGGTTCATGCGCGGGTAGTCGGCGGCGGGCAGCGTCTGCAGCTGGAAGCGGCTCTTGCCGGCCTTGACGACGAGGCGCTTGTCTTCGAGCGTGAGGCTGACGTCGGCGCTGTCCGGCAGGGCGCGCAGGATGTCCTGCAGCTTGCGCGCCCCCACGGTGATCGAGGCGTCTTCGCCGCCGCTGTGGCCTGCGGTGGTGGTGCGGATCTGGATCTCGATGTCGGTGGCGAGCAGGGTGAGCTGGTCGCCCTGCTTCTCGATCAGCACGTTCGACAGGATCGGCAGGGTGTGGCGCTTTTCGACGATGCCGGCAACCGACTGCAGCGGGGCCAGGAGCGCATCGCGGGTGGTGGTGAGCAGGAGCATGGCGTCAGATCGTGAAATGGGTTGATCGGGGATTCATGGATGGCTCAGCCGCGCAGGACCTGGGTGAGCACGTGTACGTCGTGGTTCAGCTGGTGATCGCCGAGGCGCAGCTCGGTGATGGTGCGGCAGGCGTGCAGCACGGTGGTGTGATCGCGCCCGCCGAAGGCCTCGCCGATCGCCGGCAGCGACATCGGCGTGAGTTCCTTGGCAAGCCACATCGCCACCTGGCGCGGCCGGGCGATGACCCGGGTGCGCTTCTTCGAGTGCATGTCGGCGATCTTGATCTTGTAGTAGTCGGCGACCGTCTTCTGGATGTGCTCGATCGACAGTTGGCGGTTGTGCGCGTGCAGCAGGTCCTTGAGCGCGTCCTTGGCGACCTCGAGCGAGATCGAGCGGCCGTGGAAGCGGGCGTAGGCGACCACCTTGTTGAGCGCGCCCTCGAGCTCGCGCACGTTCGAGCGCAGGTTCTTGGCGATGAGGAAGGCGACGTCGTCGTCCACCAGCACGCGCAGCGCCTCGGCCTTCTTCTTCAGGATGGCGACCCGCATCTCGAGTTCGGGGGGCTCGATCTGCACCGTCAGGCCCCAGTCGAAGCGCGAGATCAGGCGGTCTTCCAGGCCCTGGATGTCCTTCGGATAGGTGTCGCAGGTGATGACGATCTGCTTGCGCGCCTCGGTGAGCGCGTTGAAGGCGTGGAAGAACTCTTCCTGGGTCCGGTTCTTGTTGTTGAAGAACTGGATGTCGTCGATGATCAGCATGTCGAGCGAGCGGTAGTAGCGCTTGAAGGCGTCGAAGCTCTTCTGCTGATAGGCGCGCACCACGTCGGCGTAGTAGTCCTCGACGTGCACGTAGCGGATGACCGCGCGCGGGTTGTGGCGGTAGACCGCGTTGCCGATGGCGTGCACCAGGTGCGTCTTGCCCAGGCCGACGCCGCCGTATACGAACAGCGGGTTGTACGAGGTGCCCGGGTTCTGCGCGACCTGCATCGCCGCGGCGCGGGCGAGGTCGTTGGCGCGACCGGTCACCAGGGTGTCGAAGGTGAAGTCGGCGTTGAGGCGCGTCTTCTCGTAGGCGAGGTCGGCGGCGGAGGCCGGTTCGGCGTTCGACGCGCGGCCGATGACCGCCGGCGCCTGGGCGGCCTCGGGGGCGGGCGCGTCGACAACGGCTTCGGTCGCGGCCGGCTCCGCCTGTCGGGTGCCGGCGTTCGCGCCAGCAGCGCGGGTCCCCGCGGCGGGCCGTGCCGGCTTGGTAGCCCCCGCCGGCGGCAGCTGCTGGTCGACCTGCAGCGGCGCCCCGAGGAACTCCTCGGCGAGCTCCGCGATGCGGCGCAGATAGCGTTCGCGGACCCATTGCAGCACGAAGCGGTTGGGGGCGAACAGCGTAAACGGCTCGCCATCGCCGGGTTCGGCCCGCAGCGTCTTGATCCAGGTGTTGAACTGCTGCTGGGGCAGCTCCTGTTCAAGGCGCGTCAGGCAGAAGGGCCAGAATTCTTGGGTCACGGCGAGATCGGTTCGGATGATCGGCAAGGTTCTCGGAATGCGTCCGGCGCGCGCAGCGGCGCCGGAGTCGGCCTCTTGGCATATTGTCGGGATCGTGGTGCGAGCGCTACCCGCAGGCGGCAGCGGCGGCAACGCAGCGAAGCGGCGCCGGAGCGGCGGGCGGCAAGGCACTGAAAGCGACATTCTACCCCTCGGGGGGGCGACTTATCCACAGGCCCGGCCAAAAAATGTTATTGACAAACATGGGATTATCCGTTTAACTCTCGCGTTTGACCTCACACTGGCAATCCGATCATGAAACGCACTTACCAACCCTCCGTCGTTCGTCGCAAGCGCACTCATGGCTTCCTGGTCCGCATGAAGACCCGTGGTGGTCGTGCGGTGATTCGCGCCCGTCGTGCGAAAGGCCGTCATCGCCTCGCTGTCTGAGGTGGTCGAGCCCTCGAGCGCTGATCAAGGCTTTCGCAGCGCTCACAGATTGCACAAAACGGATGAGTTCTCATCCGTTTTTGCTTTCCGGCGCGCGCTGCGCGGGCGTGTCTACATTTTGCACTACCGTCCGAACGGGCTCGATACGGCTCGCCTGGGCGTGGTGGTGGCGAAGAAGATCGCCAAGCGGGCGAACGTGCGCAACCTGGTGAAGCGGATTGCACGAGAGGTCTTTCGCCGGCAACGCGAGTCGTTGCCGGCCGTCGATCTGATCGCGCGCCTGCATGCGCCGGTGTCGAGTGCCACGCGGGCGGAAATGAACCTCGACCTGCTCGCCTTGCTGCAAAGGCTGCCCCGGCAATGAAGACCCTGTTGATCGCCCTGCTGCGCTTCTACCGCTACGCGATCAGCCCGATGTTGGGCCGTAATTGCCGTTTTCATCCGACCTGCTCCGAATACGCCATCGAGGCGGTTCAGCGCCACGGCGCAATGCGCGGCGGCTGGCTCGCACTCAAACGGGTGGGACGCTGTCACCCCTTCAATCCGGGCGGGTATGATCCCGTTCCCTGACCTGAGACAGAACGACTCCGATGGATCAACGCCGCCTAATCCTCTTTCTGGTTTTTTCCTTCTCCCTGGTGATGCTGTGGGAGGGCTGGATGAAGCAGAACCAGCCCGTTCCCGCCCCGGTCGCGCAGCAGGCTGCCGGTACCGGCATGCCGACGGACGGTTCGGTGCCGACGCCCTCGGCCAGCCTCGCCCCCGGCCAGGTCGTCGTGCCCGGGGGGCCGCCGGTTACGGCCGCCGCGCGCGTCACGGTCGAGACCGACCTGTTGCGTGCCGACGTGTCGGCGCAGGGCGGCGACCTCGTCCGCCTGGAACTCAAGGAACACAAGCAGAAGGAAGACCACAGCAAGCCCTTCCTGCTGTTCGATGACGGTTCGGCGCACAAGTACTTCGCCCAGGGCGGGCTGATCGGCCCGGGCCTGCCGACGCACAAGACCCTGTTCACGCTGCCGGAGGGCGACTTCACCCTCAAGGACGGTCAGGACAGCGTGGTGCTGCGCCTCGAGGCGCCCGAGCAGAACGGGGTGCGCGTCACCAAGGTGCTGACCTTCAACCGCGGCACCTACCTGGTCGACGTCGCCTACGAGATCACCAACGGCAGCGGCGAGGCGATCGCGCCGCATGCTTATTTCCAGCTCACGCGTGACGCCACGCCGGCCGAGAAGCCCGAGGGCTTCGGCGGCGTGCAGACCTTCATCGGCCCGGCGTTCTACACCGACGCCGGCAAGTTCCAGAAAGTCGATTTCGGCGACATCGACGACGGCGACGCCAAGTTCGTCAAGACCGCCAGCGATGGCTGGGTGGCGATGGTGCAGCACTACTTCGTCAGTGCCTGGCTGCCGGAGGCGGGGGTCAAGCGCGAGTTCTTCGCCCGTGCCGTGGGCAGCGGTCTGTACTCGGCCGGCGTGATCCTGCCGGTGGCGCCGGTCGAGGCGGGTGCCTCGGCGAAGGTCGAGTCGCGTCTGTACGCCGGACCGCAGGAGCAGGACAAGCTGGAGGACATCGCGCCGGGTCTCGATCTGGTGGTCGACTACGGCTGGCTGACCGTCATCGCCGCGCCGCTGTTCTGGGTGCTGTCCTGGCTGTACAAGCTGACCGGCAACTGGGGCTGGGCGATCATCCTCGTCACCGTGATGCTCAAGATCATCTTCTTCCCGCTGTCGGCTGCGAGCTACAAGTCGATGGCGAAGATGCGGGTGCTCGGGCCGCGCATGAAGCGCCTGAAGGAGCTGCACGGCGACGACAAGGCCAAGATGCAGCAGGAGATGATGAACATCTACCGCACCGAGAAGATCAACCCGCTCGGTGGCTGCCTGCCCATCCTGGTCCAGATCCCGGTGTTCATCGCGCTGTACTGGGTGCTGCTCGGCAGCGTAGAGATGCGCCAGGCGCCGTGGCTGGGCTGGATCCAGGATCTTTCCGCGAAGGATCCCTACTTCATCCTGCCGATCATCATGGGTCTCTCGATGCTGGTGCAGATGAAGCTCAATCCGACGCCGCCGGACCCGATCCAGGCCAAGGTGATGATGGCGATGCCGATCGTGTTCACCTTCATGTTCCTGTGGTTCCCGTCGGGCCTGGTGCTCTACTGGGTGGTGAACAACCTCTTGTCGATCGCCCAGCAGTGGCAGATCACGCGGATGATCGAGAGTGGAAAACCCGGCACCAAGGCCGCCTGACACGATCGCAGCCATCGCGACGGCACCGGGCCGGGGAGGCATCGGTGTCGTTCGCGTGTCCGGCGTCGCGCTGGTTACCTTCGCCCGCGAGCTGACCGGACACGAACCCCGCCCTCGGGTCGCCGCCTTCACCCGCTTTCGCGATGCCGAAGGTGAGTTGATCGACGAGGGCCTTCTCCTCTACTTTCCCGGCCCGGCGTCATTCACCGGCGAGGACGTGCTCGAGCTGCAGGGGCATGGCGGTCCGGTGGTGATGCAGTTGCTGCTCGAGCGTTGCCTCGGCCTGGGTGCGCGCCTGGCCGAGCCCGGCGAGTTCACCCGTCGCGCCTTCCTCAACGGCAAGCTCGACCTCGCCCAGGCCGAAAGCGTTGCCGACCTCATCGAAGCCTCCACCGCGGCCGCCGCGCGCTCGGCCGTGCGTTCGCTCTCCGGTCGCTTTTCCGACGAGATCCGCGGTATCTGCGATGCGTTGATCGATCTGCGCATGCTGGTCGAGGCGACGCTGGACTTTCCCGAGGAAGAGGTCGAGTTTCTCGAGCGTGCGCGAGCCGTGCCGCGTCTCGAGGGAATCCGCCAGGAACTCGCTGCGGTGCTAGACCGCGCACGCCAGGGTGCGCTGCTGCGCAGCGGCATGAACGTGGTCCTGGTGGGTGAGCCCAACGTCGGCAAGTCGAGCCTGCTCAACCAGCTCGCCGGCGAGGAGCGGGCGATCGTCACCGAGATCGCGGGTACGACGCGCGACGCACTGCGGGAGACGATCCAGATCGAGGGCATCCCGCTGCACATCATCGATACGGCTGGCCTGCGCGACACCGAGGACAAGGTCGAGCGGCTGGGGATCGAGCGCACCTGGCGGGAGATCGAACGGGCCGACGTGATCCTGCGCCTGGTCGACCTGACGCGGACGGAGACGGCCGCCGCGGTGAGCGACATCGAGAATCGGCTGCCGGCCGATGTCGAGCGGATCACCGTGCTGAACAAGACCGATCTTTGTGGCCGGACGGCGGGTCGGGAGGAAGAGGACGGTCGTGTGCGGCTGGCGGTGTCGGCCAAGAGCGGTGAGGGGGTCGACCTGCTGCGATCGGAGTTGTTGCGGATCGCTGGCTGGCATGCGCATGGCGAGGACGTGATCCTGGCGCGTGAGC
>JBFGUQ010000114.1:0-7231 GCA_041565515.1 Rhodocyclaceae bacterium
CCTGGAGATTCTGGCCGTTGCTGGTGGCGCGCACATCGATCTTTTCGTGGTTCATCGTCCGGTCCGGGTTGTTGGTCAGGTGCGCCGCAGGGCGAATCGGCGGCAAGGCAGTTCGCGTTCCGGGTCGGCGCAATCGGATTCCCTGCACCGCCAGCCACTCACCGCCTGCCGAGCGCGCGCGAGCGGTCCTGGCACACGTTCGAGTGTAGCCGGCCCCGTCGGAATCCGCCCGTGCGGCGAGGCCCGACGGCGAGCCTCGCCGGCCCGGCTCAGGCCGTCGCCGCGACCGGGGTGACCGTCACCTTCGACGTGATCGAGTTGGCGACGAAGCAGTTGCGGTGGGCGCCGGCGTGCAGCTTCGCCAGCGCGTCGTCGTCCGGCTGCTTCTCGCCGGAGAAGCTCACCTGCGGCGCCAGTTCGATACGGGTGATCGCCATGCGGCCCTCGGCGTTCTTCTCCAGGTGGGCGACCGGCGTGTCGCGATAGCGCTCGACGCGGTAGCCCTTGAGGTCGGCGATGGCGAGGAAGGTGAGCATGTGGCAGCTCGCCAGCGCGGTCAGCAGCATCTGCTCCGGGTCGGCGGCGTCCGGGTCGCCCTTGTACTCGGCTGCGGCCGAGATGGTGACTTGCTGGCCGCCGTTGAGCGTCGCCACGTGGTTGCGCGAAAAGGTCGCCGCTTCGGTCGGGTGCGCCGTGCGCTGCCAGTCGATCGTGGTGTGGTGCTGGGACATCGGGACTCCTTGCGGGCGTTGTCGAGGTGCCCCGGGCGGGGCGCCGTTTTCATAGAAGGATACTCTTATATACGACGGAATGCGCGGGGCTTTGCAGGACCCGGCATGGGTTGCGCTGCCCGCCGCCCTGGGGCAGGCACGGGGCGACGGCGCCAGACGACGCTCAGTCCGGCACGAAGACCTCGCCGTTGCGGACGGTGATGCGGTCGCCGGCCAGCGGACTGGCGCTGATCGGCGGCACGTTGGCGGCGGTGATCGGCGCCGCCGAGCCGGGCGCGCCGGCGCGCGGCGTGGTGCGCACGACCTGGGACGGCGGCAACGCGGCGTGCGCGGTGAGGTGGCCGTGCATCAGGTCCAGCGCCTGGCGGAAATACGCATGCAGCGGGACGAAGCGGGTGTCGTAGCCGGGCAGCAGGGCATTGCCGATGAAGGCGTCGAAGTGCTGGGCGTTGGTGACCTCGATGTAGCTCAGGCGGCTGCGGCCGCGCTCTTCCATGCTGTTCATGGCGAGGTAGGGCCGCGAACTGAAGCCCACCGGCACCAGTGCGTCGGCGCGGCCATGGACGATGATCGCCGGCTTGCCCCGGAGATCGCCAGACACACGCACGGCCTCGACACCTTCGCGCACCCGCCGCGCCTCGATGCTGTTCTCGGTCCACAGCGCCCGCAGGCAGCGCGCGCCGTCGACGTTGAAGTCGAGCTTGCCGGTCGAGCTCGTGATGGAGGCGGCGTCGCGGCGCGGCCCGCCCGCCGCAGCGTCGTTGATGATCTGCAGGCCGGCGGCCGGCGGAATACCGTTGCCGGTGGCGAAGCTCGCCGCGGCGGCCGCGCCCGACCAGGCAACGGGTGCGCCGGCCGTGTCGACGGCGGCGAAGCTGTAGTTGCAGACGCGCTCCTCGACGCCGAAACGGCCGTAGGTATTGGCGTAGGTCACTGCGATTGCCGGCACCGCGAAAGCGTAGTGCGAGGCGGTAAGCGGGATGGACTCGGGCTCCCAGCCGTAGGCGAGCAGCGCATCGAGCGAATTGTCGGCCTGTTCGAGCACGGTGCCGCCGCTTACCAGGCCGCTGGCGGCGAGCGCCTCGCAGCGGTTCGCGGCCAGCGCCGCCGGCACGAAGGCCGCGCCCGGCGAACCGGCCGCGCGCGGCGACAGCGTGGCGCAGGGCTGCAGCAGGTTGGCGTAGGTGGTGTAATCGTACAGCGGCCGTCCGCTGCCGTAGCGCGTCTGCGCGCCGCGGCGGACACGGATGCGGTCGTTCTCGCGCAGCTGAATCTGCGGCTCGCCGACCGCCACGCCGTCGATGAGTTTGTCCTCGTCCTGCTCCGCAGCGGCGAGCGCCGCCCCGGCGCCGTTCGAGACGCTGGCGGCGATCACCACCGTGCGCGGCGCGTCGATGGTGCGGACCACGCCCTTGCGCGTGCGGATGCCGTACTGCTCGTTCAGCACGAAGAAGGCAAAGCGCACCGCGTCCAGCGTATCGCGCCCCCAGTCCGCCTCCGGGTTGTGTTTCGAATGGGCGTGCTTGACCGCGACGCGGTTCGGCCACGCAGCGACGAAGGCGGCGCGCTCCGACTCGGAGAGGTCGGCGGTGAAGTGCGACGCGGGCCCGCCCGATGCGGCGTCGATGCGGGTGCCGTCGATCAGGCCGACGGTGTCGCTCGCCAGATCGTGCATGCCGTTGCCCGTGCCCTTGTCGGCGTAGGCTACCGCGCAGCCCTTCTGCAGCCCCCACTCGCCGGAGGTGCCGATGGCACCGTAGATGCCGCGCGAGCCGCTCGACGTGCCGGTGACGATGCACGGCTTCTTCGGATCGAAGTGCGCCGGGACCTGCACCATCAGCGTCACGTTGTCACCGCGGCCGCGACGGTTGGAATAGGCCAGGTATTCGGTGCCGGCGATCTTGCCGTCGCCGATGCTGCCGACCTGGCCGCTGACGCCAACGCTCACCATGGGGCCGAACAGCGTGCCGAAGCCGCCCGCAGCGGTGGTATCGACCAGCGCGCGGTAGTTGTTGTAGATCGCCAGCCGGCGCAATTCGCTGGCGGTGGGCACGGCGGACAGCGCCGGCGGCGTCGCCGACTGGATGCCCGCGCGCCCGAGCCCCGCGGTCAGCAGGTCGTCGGACAGGCCGTCGGTGGCGCGGACGACGATCGTGCCGAGAAAGCGCGGCTTCTCGTTGTAGCCCGCCTCGGCTTTCGCATGGGCGATCGGCGGCACGGCAGCAACGGCGAGCGCAAGCGGGATCAGGGTGCGGATTCGACGATTCATGGGGGTCTTCCAGTCAAGGGCGCGCTCATCCGACGCGAAACCCCGGCTGCATGGCGCCATGCGAACCGGGTGGATGAAGCATGCATTATCAGGGCAGGCGCGGAACTGGCAAGTCCGGGCTTGCCCGCGATTCCCGCGAGGGCCGCCGAACCTGCGCCGCATCGCACGAGGCCTTCCTCGCCGCGTCTGACCGTGGTCAACGGCGCGATCGAAGCACTCGCATATCATCTGTGCGCAAGGCCATCGACCGGATGAAGGGAACGCCCATGATCACCCGTCGCACGCTGCTTCTTGGCGGTGGTGCCGCTGCGCTCGCCGGCGCGGCTGCCTACGCGCTGAATCGCGGCCCCGACTACGAGGCGGCCACGGCCACGCTGTGGACGCACCGACCGCTCGCGCGCGCGGCGGACTTCGAATACCTGGTGCATTACGCGACCCTCGCCGCCAACAGCCACAACGCGCAGCCGTGGCGATTCCGCCCCAGCGCCGACGGCGTGGCGATCGCGCCGGACCTGAGCCGCGCGCTTGCCGTCGCGGACGCGGACAACCATCACCTCTTCGCCTCGCTCGGCTGTGCGGCCGAAAACCTGATGCTGGCCGCCGGGGCCGCCCGCCGCTCCGCGGCGCTGCATTTCGACGGCGACGGCGAGGGCCGCGTCGACATCGCGCTCGGCGCGACCGGCGGCGCGCGCGACCCGCTGTTCGACGCCATCCCGGCGCGCCAATGCACCCGCGCCGACTATGACGGTGGCGCGGTGCCCGCGCCCGACCGGGCCATGCTCGAGGCGGCTGCGCGCGTCGAGGGCTGCGAGCTGGTGCTGATCGAGGACCGCGGCAGGATCGAGCAGGTCCTGGAGTTGATCCTCGCCGCCAACACGCTGCAGGTCTCCGACCCGGCCTTCGCCGCCGAACTGCTGTCCTGGCTGCGCTTCAATGCCAGCGCGGCGGTCGAGCGCGGCGACGGGCTCTACGCCGCCTGCTCCGGCAACCCCACCCTGCCGTCCTGGCTGGGCCCGCTGCTGTTCGGAGTCTTCTTCAAGCCGGAGGCGGAAAACGAACGCTACGCCCGCCAGGTCCGCTCCAGCGCCGGGCTCGCGCTGTTCGTGTCCGAGCGCGACGACAAGGCGCACTGGGTGCAGGCCGGACGCAGCTACCAGCGTTTCGCCCTGCAGGCGGCAGCGCTGGGCATCCGCCATGCCCACCTGAACCAGGCGGTGGAGGTGGCGGCGACGCGGCCGCGCCTGGCGGAGCTGGTGGGCGAGGGCCGACGGCGGGTGGATCTGGTCGTACGCTACGGCTACGGCCCGCTCATGCCGCGATCGCTTCGCCGGCCGCTGCCGGACGTCATCGTGGCAGCCTGAGGCGGCGCCCATGCGCGCGTTGAAGGCGGGGGCCATCTATTTCGTCGCGGTCTTCACCCTGGGTTTCTGCCTCGGCGTGCTGCGAACGCTGGTGCTCGTGCCGCGGCTCGGCGAGACCCTCGCGGTGCTCGCCGAGTTGCCGGTGATCCTCGCGGCCTCGTGGCTGATCTGCGCGCGCATCCTGCGCAGCATGCCGATGAGCCGCCCCGGCGCCGCCGCGATGGGCGCCGCCGCGTTCGCCTTGCTGATGATCGCCGAAGCGGCGATCTCCATGTCGCTCGCCGGTCGCAGCCTGGCCGCGCATGTGGCACTGCACGCCGAGCTGCCGCACTTGCTCGGGCTGGCCGGGCAAGTGGCTTTCGCGTCGTTCCCGTACCTGCAGGCGAGGCGCTGGCGGGTCGTGCCCCCGCCGCGACGGCACTGAACCGGTCGCGCCTCTCCGAGCCCGCACCGCGGGCGTCGGCATGGGTGGCGACCGGAATGGCGCTCGCGGCCGAACGTCGCGACGAACTTCATCTACGCTTAAGCAGATGCGGGCGGGATGCCGCAGCGGATCCAGCGGCGGGGCGTCGCGCACGAGCGGCCGTCGCAAACAAGGAGAGCCGGAGCCAGCCTATGCGAGATGGGGACAAGCTGATGCTGATCGGCGCGGTGTACGCGCTGTATCTGCTCGTCTTCGTGGCCTTCGGCCTCGAGGTCACCCACGTCTGGCTCGACGTCGCCGCAAGCATCGGCGTCGCGGTCACGGCTGCATGGCTGGGCATCACGCAGGCGCGCGAACTGAGGCCGCTGTTCCTGCTCCTGGCGGCGAGCGCGGTCTTCGATTTCGCCAACCTGATGTTGCTGAACAAGCCGGTGTTCGTGCAGGCGACGGCATGGAGCGAGGTCGTCGGCAGCAACGAGATCCCGCTGTCGAAGCTGTGTTTCGGCCTGTTCCTGTTCCTGTGGAATTGCGCCTGGCTCTATCTCGCCGCCACCCTGGTGCGCCGCAACGGACTCGGCCTGGCGCACTGGCTGGCGCTCGTCGTGCTGCTGGGCTTCGTCGGCGCATACGTCGAGCAGTACCGCAGCTTCGACTTCAACCTGCTCGATGCCGAGCAGCGCTTCACGCTGCTGCTGTTCGTGCTCGAGCTCGGCGGCATCCTGCTGGGCGTGATGTGCACGCTGCTGGGTCTCACGCGACCCTTCCTGTTCATGTTCGTCGGCTTCGCGCTGTTCGCGGCCATCGACATCGTGTCGATCGACCTGCAGCTGCGTGGCGACCCCGATGTCACGGCGCTGCAGCCTGCATGGGCGCTGGGCCATGTGCTCATCTTCGCCGGCACCTGGCTGCTGCTGTCCGCGCGCCATCCACCGGTGGCCGCCGGCCCCGACCTCGACCGCCCGGCCCCGCCCGGTGGCCTGCTCGGCCAAGGCCACCGCTCATCGCAGCTGTCGGGCATGCTGATCGTGTTCTCGCTCGGCGCGGTGTTCATCGTCGCGGCGATGGAGCGCCTCCTCGAAGGCGCCCGCGAGTGGTTCGCGATGTTCTTCGTGATGTTCTGCGTGGGTGCCGCGGTCTTCATGTCGATCACGACCCGCCGCCTCGACCGCGCGATCGCCCATGTCCGCGACCAGGTCGCCGCGATCTTCACCAGCAGGCTCTCGCGCACCGGTTCCGGCGACGGCGAAGGCCGCGACCGCCGCATCCTCGCGCTCACCGGCCTGGACCGCCTCCTCGCCGACGTCCGCCGCGAGGCGGTGGCGCTGCGCCAGGAGGTCATCGTGCTCGGTCCGGAGCGGCTCAACCGCCCGATCGGCGTCGGCCCGGCCAGCGCGGGTGCGCCTCGCTGCTTCGTCATGATGAAGTTCGGTGCGTCGTGGTCTATAGCGGTCGCAGCGGTGATCCGGGACGTGTGCCGTCGGCACGAGGTGATCGCGATTCGGGGCGACGACATCTTCTCGCCCACCGACATCCTGGACGACATCTGGCAGCAGATCATGGAGGCCGACTTCGTCATCGCCGACCTCACCGACCGCAATACCAACGTGTTCTACGAACTGGGCATGGCGCACGCGGTCGGCAAACCGGTGATCCTGCTGTCGCAGCGCGAGGAGGACGTGCCGATCGACCTGAAGACGCGGCGCTGGCTCCCCTACGCGCCCGAGCGGCCCGACGAGTTCGCCGAACGCCTGGGTGCCGCCGTGGAGCTGGTGCTGGACAAGTACGGACTGCTCGAACGCATCGCCCGGCGCCAGGCCTGAGCCCGCGGTCGCGGCGGCGGCATCAGAAGCTGAAGTACCCCAGCGTGATGAGCGCCAGCACCAGCAGGATCGCCGGCCAGAACGAGGCCTTGGCGACGAGGTTGTCGCGATGGCGCACGAGCGCGACGAGGCGGCCGCCGCCTCCGGTGGCGAAGATGTACTGGTTGACCGTGACGCCGAGAATGGCGAGGTAGGTGGTGAAGTAGAACAGCTCGAGGTACACGATGCGGGCGCTGGCGAATTGCTCGCGCAGCTGGATGTGCGCCAGCATCACGACGAAGAACAGCGCCGACGCGGTGGCGATCGCGCCGGCGGTGTTGAAGCCGAAGGCGTTCGCGCGCCCGGGGTCGGCCGTGGTCATCATCAGCACCGCAAACAGCAGCATGGCAACGACCAGCAGGGGCACCAGGGTGGTCACGAAGGCGCCGACGAAGCTGCGGCTGACGACGACGGTGAAGTAGAGCTCGGGAAAGCCGGTCTGGCCGACGTAGTCGCCGATGCCGAAGTTGGTGTCGTAGCCCAGGACCTTGTATTCGAACAAGGTCTCGTTGATCTTCCAGCCCCCTGGCACGATCTCCTGGTCGAGCCCGAAGGCCTTGCCCACCGCGGTGGAGTCGTACGCCGAC
>JBFGUQ010000115.1:0-7212 GCA_041565515.1 Rhodocyclaceae bacterium
ACCAGTTTCCCCGGGCGCTGCAGGTCGCCGCCGGGCAGGGGCTGGGCGTCGGTCCATGCGGGCTTGTCGCAGCCGAGCTGCCGGCACAGGGTGTCCGCGGCCTCTTCGGACAGCTTGCGGTAGGTCGTCAGCTTGCCGCCCCATACGGTGAGCAGCGGCGCGCCGGGCATGGACAGCTCCAGCCGGTAGTCCCGTGTCACCGCTGCGGCCTCGCTTGCCTCGTCCTCCAGCAGGGGACGCACGCCCGAGTATGTCCAGACGACGTCGTCGGCCGACAACTGATGCTTGAAATAGCGGTTGGCCTGCTCGCAGAGGTAGGTGATCTCGGCCGCGTCGATGGCCACATCCTTCGGGTCACCTTCGTATTCCACGTCGGTGGTGCCGATCAGGGTGAAGTGGTCCTGAAAGGGAATGGCGAAGATGATCCGCCCGTCGTCGTTCTGGAAGATGTAGGCGTGGTCGTGCTCGAACAGCTTCCTGACCACGATATGGCTGCCCTTGACCAGGCGCAGCCTGCCGGCGTCCTCGAGCGCCAGCCCCCGTGCATTGAAGCGGTCCGCCCAGGGGCCTGCCGCATTGACGATGGCGCGCGCGTGCACCTCGATCGTCTCCCCGCCTTGTGGGCGAAGACGCGCCGTCCACACGCCGTCCTCGGCCTGCGCGGACTCGCACCGCGTGCGCGTCAGTATCCGGGCACCGTGCTCGCGCGCGTCCACCGCGTTGAGCACCACCAGGCGCGCGTCGTCTACGAAGCCATCCGAGTAGACGAAACCGCGCGAGAAGCGCGCCGAGAGCGGGGCACCGCTCGGGTCCTTGCGCAGATCGACGCCTGTCGATCCGGGCAGAAATCTCCGCCTGGCGAGATGATCGTAAAGAAACAGGCCCAGCCGGATCAGCCACGCGGGCCGCATCTGCGGGTTGTGCGGCATCACGAAGCGCAGCGGGCGGATGAGGTGGGGGGCCGCGCGCATGAGCACCTCGCGCTCCATCAGGGCCTTGCGCACGAGCAGGAACTCGTTGTGCTCCAGATACCGCAGCCCGCCGTGGATGAGCTTGGACGACCATTGCGAGGTCGCGCTCGCGAGGTCGGACTGCTCGCACAGCACCACCGAGAGCCCGCGCCCGGCGAGGTCTCGGGCGATGCCGGTACCGTTGATTCCGCCACCGACCACCAGAATGTCGACCGGGGTTGTCGCGGCCCCCCGACTGGAGACTTCCATTACCGTGGATTTCCCGATTGCGCTCGAGCGCCGATCTGATGCTCTCGCTCGTCGCTACATTATGAACAAAGATCGGGCGCGGCAAGGACGGGCTTTCGCTGTCGCAATAGAATCGAGGCCGGGCGGCGGGACGCGTTCCAGTTGCGAGCACGCCGAGAGGCTGGATCCGCACCACACCGACGTCGCTGCGATTTTCGGCTCGCCGGGGCCGCGTGAATGCAGCAGCCCGTCCAATCGATCCCTACTGCAAGGAGACACGCTGATGACCTACATTCTGGCGCTCGATCAAGGCACCTCCAGTTCCCGAGCGATCGTGTTCTCCGCCGATGGGGCGATCGTGGCGGCCGCGAACGAGGAGTTCCCCCAGTACTTTCCCGAGCCCGGGCAGGTCGAGCACGATCCGGAAGAAATATGGAGCAGCGTGTTGTCCGTTGCCCGCCGCGCCCTGCGCGAGAGCGGGCTGTCGGCGTCAGAGCTGGCCGCGATCGGGATTGCCAACCAGCGTGAAACGACGCTGTTGTGGGAGCGCGCCAGCGGGCGCCCGCTGTGCAAGGCGATCGTGTGGCTGGACCGCCGCACCGAACCCACTTGTCGCCGGCTGCACGAAGCGGGGCAGGAAGCGCTGGTGCGCAGCCGGACCGGCCTGCTGATCGATCCCTACTTCTCCGCCACCAAGCTTGCCTGGATGCTCGACCGCGTCCCCGACGCGCGGGCGCGCGCCGAACGCGGCGAACTGGCCTTCGGCACGGTCGATACCTGGCTGCTGTGGAAGCTGACCGGCGGCAAGGTCCACGCCACCGATGTCACCAATGCCAGCCGGACCATGCTCTACGACATCCATGCGCACCGATGGGATGACGATCTGCTGGACCTGCTCGACATTCCGCGCCGGCTGCTGCCGCAGGTGCTGCCTTCGAGCGCCGACTTCGGGCGGGTCGATGAGATCCTGCTGGGTGCGGCCGTGCCGATCTGCGGCGTCGCGGGCGACCAGCAATCGGCGCTGTTCGGCCAGGCCTGCTTTACCGCCGGTCTGGCGAAGAACACCTATGGCACAGGATGTTTTCTGCTCCGCCATACGGGCAGCGAGGCGGTCGAGGCCCCGCCCGGATGCCTGACGACCGTCGGCGCCGCGATCGCCGGCGAGCGCGCCTACGCGATCGAGGGCAGCGTCTTCATCGGCGGCGCGGTGATCCAGTGGTTGCGCGACGGCCTGGGCGTGATCAAGGCTTCCTCGGAGGTCGAGGCCCTCGCGGCCAGCGTGGCCGACAGTGGCGGCGTGATCCTGGTGCCGGCCTTTGCCGGCCTCGGGGCGCCGTACTGGAATCCGCGTGCGCGGGGGGCGATGCTGGGGCTGTCGCGCGGCACCACGAGCGCCCATATCGCCCGCGCAGCGCTGGAGAGCATCGCCTTCCAGAGCGCCGAGTTGCTGGAAACCCTGGAAAAGGGCGCCGCCCGACCCGTTACCGAGCTGCGTGTCGACGGCGGTGCCGCAGTGAACGACATGCTGATGCAGTTCCAGGCCGACCTGCTCGGCATTCCGGTCGTGCGACCGAGAATCACCGAGACCACCGCTCTGGGCGCGGCCTACCTCGCGGGCCTGCATGCGGGCGTTTTCGCGGGCCTGGACGAGATCAGCGCATTGTGGAAGGTCGATGCGACCTTCGAGCCTTCGATCGGCCGCGACGAGGCCGGCGCACGCATGGCCGAGTGGCGCGGCGCGATTGCGCAGGTCAGCCTGGGAACCTGATCACCACCCTCTCGTCCTGGACCCGCCGCACGCCATGCGGCGCGGGTGCCGGGTCGCACCCCCGCGTCGTTCGCCGCATCTAGCGCCGCGCGCCCGGCAGCAGGGCATGGACGCAGCACCACAACACCAGGGCGTTGTTGAGATGCCAGCCGAAGTGGGTGCCGAGGGGAAAGGCGACGCACACCGCCATGTCGACGCTGCGCAGGACGATCGAGGCGGCAAACAGTGCGGTCGCCAGGCCCAGCCAGCGGCGGGCGGCAAGCGGGCGGCAGCTCAGCGCGAGGGCGAGGAGGGCGAGCCAGGGGCCGAGGTAGAGCTCGGAGCCGTTGAGCGCCGGCGTGCGCGCGAAGACCGCGATGCCGGCCGTCATCACGAGCACGCCGACGACCGCGGCGCTGGCTGCGAGGTTGTGCCAACCGTGCAGTCTCACCAGGGCTCTTTGCAGGTAGACCACGACGAAGATCGCGATGAAGCCGATGTCGAGCACCGTGGCCCAGACCTGGCCGACGGTGTGGAAGACCAGGCTGCCGACGCCGACCAGGCCGACCAGCCAGGCGAGGGCGCGCAGGTCGCCGGGCGCGCGGCGGCCCATCTCGCGCAGCAGGAGCCAGGCGGCGAGGATGAAGGCGAGGTTCGTCAATGCGTTGACCGGCTCCGCCCAGAATTCCGGGCCGGTGCGCTCGCAGTAGACGTCGATCGCGTCGAAGGGCTTCATGTCCTGCTCCCTGCGCAGGCGCGCGCGCGCACGCCGCGGGCTCCGCCGTCGGTGTGCAGGGCCTCGGTGTGCAGGGCCTGGGTGTGCAGGGCGTCGGCCTGCGCCCGTCGCCGCGCCCCGGTCCGGGCGTCGACAAGGCCTCGGAGGACGCCATCCACGGGCCCGCCGTTCGCCGCCGCCATGCTCTCGGCCCGTGGTTCTGGCGCGCCTCCTGTCCTATGCACTTCGCTTGATCCCGATCTTGATCCAATCGCCGAAGGCCCGTAGATTACGGCAAGCGCGCCTGCCGCCAAAGCACTGTTCTCCCCGCATGTTCGAGCACGTCCTTCGCACAGCATCGAAGGGCTGCGCTCACCCCAGGCCCAAGGAGGCTCATCGATGAAGTCCGCCGTCCCGTCCCGTGTTCGCAGCATGCTGGTGAAAGTGTTCGGCACCGCCGTCCTTGCCGCGGCGTCCGCAGCGGTTTCCGCCCAGTCGATCGTCGTCGCGTCCACGACCTCGACCGAGCAATCGGGTCTGTTCGAGCACATCCTGCCCAGGTTCAAGGAGGCGAGCGGGATCGAGGTCAGGGTGGTCGCTCTCGGGACCGGCCAGGCGCTCGACGTGGGGCGGCGTGGCGATGCCGACGTGGTGTTCGTACATAACGTGGAAGCCGAGGAGAAGTTCGTCGCCGAGGGTTACGGTGTCGAGCGCTTCCCGGTGATGTACAACGACTTCGTCCTCATCGGACCGGCCGCGGACCCGGCCGTAACGAAGGGGAAGGACATCGTCGCCGCTCTCGGCAAGCTCGCCGCGGGCAACGCCGAATTCATTTCGCGCGGCGACAAGAGCGGCACGCACGCGGCCGAGTTGCGCTTCTGGAAGATGGCCGGCGTCGACAACGGCAAGGGCTCGGGATACAAGGAGTGCGGCTGCGGCATGGGCCCGGCGCTCAACATCGCCGCATCGTCGGGCGCCTACGTCCTGAGCGACCGCGGCACCTGGCTGAACTTCAAGAACCGGGCCGACCTGGGCGTGCTCGTCGAGGGCGACGAGCGCTTGTTCAATCAGTACGGCGTGATGGTCGTTAACCCCGCGCGTCATCCTCACGTGAAGGCGGCCGAGGCGCAGAAGTTCGTGGACTGGCTCGTCTCCCCGGCAGGTCAGGACGCCATCGCCGGCTACAGGATCGACGGCCAGCAGCTGTTCTTTCCGAACGCCGGGCGCTGATCTCGATCTGGCGCTGGAGCAGCAGCGGCGCTGTCCGACGCCACATGAATTCCGAGCGAGACCTCATGCAACAGCGCAATCTTGGACCCTTTTCCGTGTCCGCCATCGGACTCGGTTGCATGAACCTGAGCCATGCCTACGGCGTGCCACCATCGGCCGAGGCCGGCGAGGCTTTGCTGCTGGAGGCGCTCGACCTCGGCGTGACCCACTTCGACACCGCTTCTCTCTATGGCTTCGGTGCCAACGAGGCTCTGGTCGGGCGGGCGCTGGCGAAGCACCGGTCGCGCTTCACCCTCGCCAGCAAGTGCGGCATGACCGGCGTGCGCTTCGATGATGGCGTCAGGCGCGTCATCGACGGCCGCCGGGCGACTCTCAAGCGCACATGCGAGGAATCGCTGCAGCGCCTGCAGACCGAGGTCATCGATCTCTACTATCTGCACCGCTGGGACAAGCAGGTGCCGATCGAGGACAGCATCGGCGCGATGGCCGAACTGGTCCGCGAGGGAAAGATCCGTGCGATCGGCCTGTCCGAGGTATCGGCCAGCACGCTGCGTCGCGCACATGCGGTGCACCCGGTGGCTGCGCTGCAGACCGAATATTCGCTGTGGTCCCGCAATGCGGAGATCGCCGTGCTCGACACCTGCCGCGAGCTCGGCGTCAGCTTCGTCGCGTTCAGCCCGTTGGCGCGCGGATTTCTGGCTGGCGCCATGCGCAGCGCGGCCGACGTCGCCGCCTTCGAGGCCAAGGACATCCGGCGCGGCATGCCGCGCTTCCAGGGCGAGAACTTCGCCGCCAACCTGAGCCTGCTCGAGGGCTACCTGATGCTGGCGCGGGAGGCGGGCTGCACACCGGCACAGCTGGCGCTGGCCTGGCTGCTGCACCGGGGAGAGCACATCCTGCCGATCCCGGGCACGACCAGGGCCTCGCATCTGCAGGAGAACCTGGCGGCGGCGGAGATCGTGCTCTGCAAGGACATGCTGGCCAGGATGGACGAGCTGATCAATCGGCGGAACGTGGCCGGGGCACGCTATCCGGCGGCGATGCAGGCCGACGTCGACACCGAGGAGTTCTGAACGCGGTGGCCGGGCGCAAGCGGACCGCGAACGCGTTCCGGCGCACCCGATGCTGTGCGGCGCGGATGGCCACGCTCGCTGTCGACGGCGCATCGGATGCCGCGCCCGGCGGGATGGGGGCGATCGCTGCGGACAGCGATTGGCGTCCCGGGCGGCTTCGTGGTCAACTTGAGCAACCATCGAAATAGACGGAGAGCATCATCGTGAAGGTACTCGTCCTCAACGGTATCAATCTCAACATGTTCGGCAAGCGCGACCCTGCCCACTACGGCACGATCACGCTGGCCGAGATCGACGGGCAGTTGCAGGCGCTCGGCAATGAGCTCGGTGCCGAGATCGAGAGCTTCCAGACCAACAGCGAGGGCGAGATGTGCGAGCGCATCCACCAGGGCTTCATCGACGAGGTCGACGCGGTGCTGATCAATGCCGGCGCATGGACCCACTACAGCTACGGCATTCGCGATGCGCTGGCGATCCTCACCTGCCCGGTGGTGGAACTGCATATGTCGAACATCCACGCCCGCGAGGAATTTCGCCACCGCTCGGTCTTTGGCGAGATCGTCAGGGGTCAGATCTGTGGCTTCGGCGTCGACAGTTACCTGCTCGCCCTGCGCGCAGCGGTGTCGGCGGTGCAGAGCGCGAAGAAGGCCTGAGCGCGCACCGCTCGGGCGCGTTGGCCTCGTGGCCGTGTCAGGCGATGTCGCGCAGGTCGGCCACCGCCTCGGCACCGAAGGCATCGCTCAGGATGTGATCGACGAGGCGTCGCGCGCACGCTTCGGGCCGGGCCAGCTCTCCATCGCGCTCGAGTGCGTCGAAGCGTTCGCGCTGGGGAAAGGCGTCCAGCGTGGCGGCGCGGATTTGCGCCTGCATGGCGGTGTCGATGACGCCGGGCGCAATGCTGCAGATCCGCAGGCCGGGGCTCATGTCCAGCGCAACGGCGCGGGCGTGATGGTCCAGCGCCGACTTGGTCGCGCAATAGACGCTCCAGCCCGCGTAGGCATTGCGCGCGGCGCCGCTCGAGATGTGCACGATGCGGCGCTCGGCGGCGTCGGCGCTGGCGCTCACCATCGCACCGGCCAGCATCAGGGGCGCTGCGACGTTCAGGGCAACCGCCCGCGATATGGTACCGGCGTCCTGCGTCTGCAAGGGCCCGATGGGCTGCAGCATGCCCGCATTGTTGATCAGCAGGGCCGACTGGCAACCGGCCAGGAAGTCGCGCAGGGCGTCGCCGGCGAGCCAGTTCGCGAG
>JBFGUQ010000116.1:0-7205 GCA_041565515.1 Rhodocyclaceae bacterium
CCTCGAAGCACAGGAACGCGCCGCCGAGCATGAGGAGCGGCGTGATCAGCCAGGGCACGAGCGCGCTGATGGCGAGCGCCGCCGGGACGAGGATGAGCTTGTTCCGCGCGGAGCCCTTGGCGACCGCCCACACCACCGGCAGCTCGCGCTCTGCCTTCACGCCGGTCACCTGCTGGGCATTGAGCGCGAGATCATCGCCGAGCACGCCGGCGGTCTTCTTCGTCGCGATCTTGGTCATCGTGGCGACGTCGTCTAGCACGCTGGCGATGTCGTCGAGCAGGGCAAGCAGGCTGGCTCCGGCCATTGGGGTTTCCTTGTAGGGTGCGGCTCGAATCCGAGCGCGGGCCACATGTTAGCTTGCACCCGGATAGGTGTGCAGCGTTTCGGCTTCGAATCGAACGGCATGGATTGGCCGCGTCCATGAAGCGCCTGCGGCCGGTGGCGTGAGCGTCGCTTGAACCCGCCTGCAAGCTGGTCGTGGCGGGCGAACCGCAGGTCGCGCCGACTGCCCCTGCCATCGGCCTTGACTTCAAGCGCTGATCGCCTACACTGCGAGCCATCAAGGGGAGTAGCTTTTCGCCGCAGTATCGTCATCACGGCGGGTTCGTATCTTCGATACGGCCTCCCGGTGCTGCGGGCAACGAAAGTTGCAAGCGAGACCTTGCCCGAGGGCAAGGTCCGCATGCGCGAAGCAACCAAGCGGTCTGTGCCTTTCGGGGACAGGCCGTTTTTTCGTTTACTCCTCGGAGCTCATTGTGGAATCGATCGGTACTTGGTGGATGTGGGCGGCGTTTGCCGCCATCGTGGCGGGGATGCTCGTGCTCGACCTGCTGGTGTTCAACGGCGGCAAGCAGCATCGGGTGTCGCTGAAGGAGGCGGCAGGCTGGTCCATCGCCTGGGTCTCGGTGGCCCTGTTGTTCAACGCCGGGCTGTGGTGGTACCTGGACGGCACGGTGGGCCGGGTCATCGCCAACGAAAAGGCGATTGCCTTCCTGACCGGCTACCTGGTGGAGAAGTCGCTCGCGGTCGACAATGTCTTCGTCTGGATGATGATCTTCGCCTTCTTCGCCGTGCCGCTCGAGCTGCAGCGCCGGGTGCTGCTCTACGGCATCGTCGGCGCCATCGCGCTGCGCACCGTGATGATCTTCAGCGGCAGCTGGCTGATCGCCGAGTTCCACTGGATCCTCTACCTCTTCGGCGCCTTCCTGATCGCCACCGGCATCAAGATGGTGTGGTTTGCCGGGCACGAGCCGGACCTGGAGAAGAACCCGTTGATCCGCTGGATCCGTGGCCATTACCCGGTCACCGAAAGGCTCGAGGGCGAGCGCTTCTTCGTCATGCGCAACGGTGTGCGCTTCATGACCCCGCTGTTCCTCGCGCTGGTGCTGGTCGAGATCTCGGATGTGATCTTCGCCGTCGACAGCATCCCGGCGATCTTCGCGATCACCACCGACCCCTTCATCGTGCTCACCTCCAACCTGTTCGCCATTCTCGGGCTGCGGGCGATGTACTTCCTGCTGGCGGATCTCGGTGACCGCTTCTCGCTGCTCAAGTACGGCCTGGCGGCGATCCTGGTCTTCATCGGCACCAAGATGCTGATCGTCGACTGGGTGAAGATCCCGGTCGGCGTGTCGCTGGGCGTCGTCGCAGTCATCCTGGCGGTGTCGGTGTGGGCGAGCCTGCGCCACGCGCCGCGCTTGCCCGAGGAGGCGCGGCAGTCTTGAATGGAAGAGGACCCGATGACGCAAGGAAGGAAATGAAACCCACGGCGCGCGTCGGCAGGCGACCGATTCGGCGCGGCCTCGCGGCCGTGCTGGCGGTCTTCCTCGTGCCGCTCGGCCTGGCGCTTGCGGCGCATTTTGCCGATGGCGCGCAGGCCTTCGACTGGCGCACGGCGCGTCGCGACAGCAGTGGCCAGGCGCCCGACCCGGCGTTCACCCAGGAGGCGGTCATCCAGGTGTACTCGGCGCGTGCCGTGCGCTGGCGCGGGGCGCTCGGTGTTCACACCTGGTTCGCGGTCAAGCCGCAGGGGGCGCAATCCTATACGCGACTCGAGGTCATGGGCTTCGGCGTGGGCCGCGGCGGGGAGGCGGTGCGGGTGCGCAACGGCGTGCCCGACGGCTACTGGTTCGGCTCGCGACCGACCCTGTTGCGCGAGTTGCGCGGCGGCGACGAGGTGGACGCCATGATCGCCCGCCTTCACGCGGCCGCCCGGCGCTACCCCTACAACCATGAATATCGCATCTGGCCCGGTCCCAACAGCAACACCTTCACCGCCCACCTGGCGCGTGCCGTGCCCGAACTGAGCATCGACCTGCCGCCCACCGCCATCGGCAAGGACTTCCTGCCCGATGGCGGCGTGTTCGCGAGCGCGCCGAGCGGCTCCGGCGTGCAGTTCTCGCTCGGCGGCCTGTTCGGCGTCATGCTGGCGCGCGAGGAAGGGATCGAGTTCAACGTGCTCGGCCTCAGCGCCGGCTTCGACTTCTGGCCGCCGGCCCTGAAGCTGCCCGGGGTGGGGCGCATCGGCCTGCCGGAGCACGAGCCGGCAGGCGGTTCGTGAGACCGATGCGGGCGCGTGATCAGGCCCGGGCCCCGACCGATCGCAGCAACGCCGGGTAGTAGTACAGCAGGGTCGCGATGCGCGCGGCGTAGTTCACGTACAGCGCGGCCCACAGGCCGTGATTGCCGAAGGGCTGCAGCGCCCACCAGGCGACGAGGAAGATCGCGAGCGAGGCGAGCATCGCCGTGCGCATGTCGGGCGTGCGCGTCGCGCCGATGAAGATGCCGTCCAGCTGGAACGCCCACACGCCGAGCAGCGGTGCGGCGGCGGCCCAGGGCATGTAGAGACGGGCAGTGGCGCGGGTGGCGGGGTCGACCGTCAGCAGGTCGATGATGACGGGGCCGGCGAGGGCGAGGACGATCGACAACAGCACCGCCGCGGCGGCAGCCCAGATGGTGGTGATGCAGGCCGCGGCGCTGAAGGCCGCCCGCCGCCCGGCGCCGATGGCGCGCCCGACCAAGGCTTCGGCGGCGAAGGCCAGGCCATCGAGAAAGAATGCGCTGACCGAGACGAAATGCATCAGCACCGCGTTGGCGGCGAGGATGACCTCGCCCTGTTTCGCTCCCTGGGCGACGAACCACAGGAAGACGAAGATCAGCGCCAGCGACCGGATCATGATGTCGCGATTGACCGCGATCGTGCGCCGCAGGCGCTCTCCGCGCAGCACCCGTTCGAGCGACCAGCGCCCGCCACGATCGCGGACGAAGTACGAGGCGATCAGCAGGCCGGCGCCGGCGGCCACCAGCTCGGCGGCGAGCGTGCCCAGCGCCACGCCGCTGACGCCCCAGCCGAAGCCGATCACGAACAGGACGTCCAGCGCCATGTTGGTGAGGTTCAGGACGAGTTGCAGGACGAGGCCGATATCGGTGCGCCCGAGGCCGATGAACCAGCCGAGCAGGGCATAGTTGGCCAGCGTGGCCGGCGCTGCCCAGATGCGGATGTCGAAATAGTCGCGCGCCAGGGGCTCCACCCGCGGGCCGCCGTCGAGCAGGGCGAACGCGGCTTCGCGGATCGGCCACTGCAGCGCGATCAGGCCGACGCCGACCGCGAGCGCGATCAGCAGCGAGCGCCCCAGGCAGGCGAGCAGCTCGTCGTCGTCGCGTGCGCCCAGCGCCTGCGCCGTCAGCCCGGTGGTGCCCATGCGCAGGAAGCCGAAGGCCCAGAACACGAAGGTGAACACCAGCGAGGCGAGCGCCACCGCACCGATCTGGGCCGGGTCCGGGATGCGGCCGACCACGGCCGTATCGACCACCCCGATCAGCGGCGTGGACACGTTGGAGAGCATCACCGGCACGGCGATCGAGAGCACCGTGCGGTGGGTCAGCGTGGGCTGCGGGGCGCGCCTGTCGGCACCAGGACTCATTTCAGGCGGCGCGTTCCGCGTTCGTGCGCGAGGCCGCCGGCCCCGCCGGCAATCACTCGCCGCGCATCTGCGGGAACAGGATCACGTCGCGGATCGACGGCGCGTCGGTCAGCAGCATCACCAGGCGGTCGATACCGATGCCGCAGCCGCCGGTGGGCGGCAGGCCGTATTCGAGTGCACGGATGAAGTCGGCGTCGTAGTACATCGCCTCTTCGTCGCCCGCCTCCTTCGCCTTCATCTGTTCCATGAAGCGCGCGGCCTGGTCTTCCGGATCGTTGAGCTCGGAGAAGCCGTTGGCGATCTCGCGGCCGACGATGAAGAGCTCGAAGCGCTCGGTGATTTCCGGGTTGGCGTCGTTGCGACGGGCCAGCGGGCTCACTTCGGCAGGGTAGTCGATGATGTAGGTCGGATCCCACAGCTCGGCCTCGGTGGTTTCCTCGAACAGCACCAGTTGCAGCGTCCCGAGGCCCGAGCCCGGGCGTACGTCCACCTTCATGTCGGCGAGCTTGGCGCGGATCCAGTCGGCGTCGCCGAGCTGCTCCATCGTGTAGCCCGGGTGATGCTTGTGGATCGCTTCGGTGATGGTCAGGCGCGCGAAGGGCTTGGACAGGTCGAGCTCGCGGCCCTGATAGACGAAGGTCTCGGTGCCGAGCGCCTCGCGCGCGGAGTGGCGGATCAGGCCCTCGGTGAAGTTCATCAGGCTGCGGTAGTCCGCATAGGCCTCGTAGAACTCCATCATGGTGAATTCGGGGTTGTGGCGGGGCGAGAGGCCTTCGTTGCGGAAGTTGCGATTGACCTCGAACACCTTCTCGAAGCCGCCCACCACCAGGCGCTTCAGATAGAGCTCGGGCGCGATGCGCAGGAACAGCTCCATGTCGAGCGCATTGTGGTGGGTGGTGAAGGGCTTGGCCGCGGCGCCACCCGGGATCGGGTGCATCATCGGCGTTTCCACCTCGAGGAAGCCGTGGCCGTTCATGTAGTTGCGGATCGACTGCACCATGCGGCTGCGCGCCACGAAGGTGAAGCGCGTCTGCTCGCTCATGATCATGTCGACGTAGCGCTGGCGGTACTTCTGCTCGACGTCGGTGAGGCCGTGGAACTTGTCGGGCAGCGGACGCAGGCTCTTGGTGAGCAGGCGGATCTCGCTCGCCTTGACGGTGAGCTCGCCGGTCTTGGTCTTGAACAGGGTGCCCACGCAACCGACGATGTCGCCGATGTCCCAGTGCTTGAAGTCGGCATACAACTCTTCGCCAACGCCGTCGCGCTGTACGTAGAGCTGGATGCGGCCCGACAGGTCCTGGATGGTGATGAAGCTGGCCTTGCCCATGACGCGCTTGAGCATCACGCGGCCGGCCACCTTCACTTCCACCGGCGTCGCTTCGAGCGCTTCCGGCGCCTTCTCGCCGTAGAGCTCGTCGAGCTTGCCGGCGGTGTTCTCGCGCGAGAAGTCATTCGGGAAGGCACGACCCGTCGCGCGCCACTGCGCCAGCTTCTCGCGGCGCTCGGCGATGAGGTGGTTCTCGTCCTGGGGGGCGGCTTGGGCGTTCTGCTCGGACATGGTGTGCTTGTCGGTTCGGATTGGAAATCGAGGGTCCGGGCCGTTCAGCACGCGGATCGAGGGCGTAATTGTGGCAGGCCACGGGAGGCGCGGCAATTGCCGCCGCCAGCAAGGCGGCATGGACCTTCGCCTCGGGCGGCCGGCGTGATGCGCGCGGCGCAGGCGGCGCGCGCCGCGCTCAGACCCCTAACCAGGCCAGCAGCTTGCGCAGACGCTCTTCGCCGTCGGCGGTGAATCCGTCGATGCGGAGCTGTTTGAGGAAGCTCCGGCCGGCCTCGTCGGCGCCCAGCGTCGTCAGTGCGCGCTGCGCCCTGGCGATGTCGTCCGCCGACAGCCCGGGTGATGCCACCACCGGCATGTAGGGCTGGCTCACCGACTTGTGCAGGATGCGCTGGTCCTTCTCGCGCCACTGCTGTATCGCACCGGAATACGAGGCGAGGCCGCCGACGTCGGCGATCCGGTTCTCGAGGCCGAACGGGATGGCCCCCTGTTCGCGCACGTAGAAGACATGCTCCTTGTCGAGGTCGATGCCCTGGTCGCGCAGCTCCGCGCGGCAGAACCGCGTCATGTAGGCGACCTGCTCGGGCAGGACGAAGGTCTTGCCGCTCAACTCCTTGACGTTTCGCAGCGGCGAGTCGCTGGTCACCGCGAGCATGCAGTGGCCGTCGGGCTGGGCGGTGGCGACGAACTGGTAGCCGTGGTCGCGCAGGCCGCGGGCAGGGTAATCGGACGGGCGGGCGACGACGAAATCGAAGCGCTTGTCCTTCATGCCCTGTTCGAGCGCGGCAAACTCGCGCACGAACAGGATGCTGACCTGTGCGCCGAGGGCGGCCGACAGTCGCTCGGCCATCGGGGCGTATTTCTTGCGCGCGGTGGCGGCGTCGATGCCGCCCGAGGTGCCCTCGCTGACGGCGAGGGTCAGGCTGCGCAGGCTCTGGGCCGAAGCGGGCAGGGCGGCGGTAGCGAGCAGCACGGCGAGGGTAGCGAGCAGCGGGCGCGAGGTCGGGGTCGAGGTCGGGGTCGGGGTCGGCATCATGTGGCTAACGTCCTGGTGGGCATGCGGCCGAGCTTGATCCTTCCGGGCGGGGATTCAAAGTGCGATCCGACCACCGGTCCGCAGCTCGGGACCCGAGGAGGGGCTACCCCCTCCGCCCCGCCCAGCCGCACCGCTTGCGAGCGCGCTGGCCGCGAAAGTCCAGGGCCGAACCGCACGCGCAGGGGGCGCGCCACCAGCCCTGCCGCCGCTTCGTCTCACTGGTCGTCCGGCCTCGTCTTCGTCCTGCTTCGCCCCTTGTTCCTGCTGCGCAACGCGGCTTCGCAGGCCAGCGTGGCCCATCTTTTCGCCTCGGCGCGATCGTCGAAGATTCCTTCGGGGGCCATGAAATACGACATCTTCGTCGGCTTGCCGAGCTTGAGGTATTCGAACTGCTGCAGGTCGTGGCGCAGGAAATGGTGCGCCGATTCGGCATCGGCCTTCAGGTACAGGACGTCGTCGGCGACGAGGGCGAACATCAAGTCCTCATGATAGACGCCATAGCCGCCGAACATCCGGCGCGCGCTTACCGGCCCGAAATCCTGGAACACCTCGCCGAGATGGGCGACGAACTCGCTCTGCGCTTTCATCCCTGGCTCCACGCCCTCGGGCAGTCGCGGCAGCACCGCGCAATTGCGCGATGATCGAGCGCTTGACCTGCTTCGTGAAGGCGCCGTCGCATGTCGAATCC
>JBFGUQ010000117.1:0-7181 GCA_041565515.1 Rhodocyclaceae bacterium
AGCGCGTCGGTGGAGTCGCGGCCTCCGAGGTCGAGGTCGAGCACGATGACGTCGGCGTCGCGGCCGGCGGGGGAGGACAGCAACTCATCGATACTGGTCGCGCTGCCGATCAGGCTCATGCGGCCGGCGGCGCTGCCGATCAGGCGTTCCAGCCCCCACAGGGTGGCGCGGTGATCATCGACAAGAAATACTCGGATCAGGCTCTCGGCGGTCTCTACCATGGTCGGCTGGCACTCGCGAAGTCATTGGGATGGAAACGATTAAATCAGCAAAACCATCCTTTTGAAGGTCGACTACCGCACGGCCGCCGATGGATTCGGCCCGCTCGACGATCGCGCGCGGCACGAAAGGGGCGGGCGGCGCGCCTGCGGCGTCGCAGGTGCTGCCGATGCGCAGCACGAGCTCGCCGGAGCGCGTGCCGACTTCGATCTCGGCGCGCGCCGCCGCGGTGTGGCGACGGATGTTGGTGAGCGCCTCGCTGACCAGCGGGAAGACCTCGGCAGCGAGCTTTCGGCTAACCGCCAGGTCGCCGTCGCAGCGCACCTCGACGTCGATGCCGAAGAGCTCGGAGAAGCGCCTGGCCTGCCGGCGCAGCGCCGGGGCCAGGGCGTCGTCCGCGCTGCCCGCGCCGTCGCGCATGCCGCTCACCAATTCACGCAGGTGGTGCAACTCGCCGAGCGCGACTTCCTGCAGGGCATGGATGTCGGCGTGCAGCGGATTGTCTGCGGCGGCGCGGCGGGCGAGGGCCTCGATGCCGTACTTGAGGCCCAGGTAGGGCTGGATCGCGTTGTCGTGGAGGTCGCGGCCGATGCGGGCGCGTTCGGTCGCCATCGCTTCCTCGGTGAGGCGTTCGAGCAGGCCGGCGTTCTCGATCACCGGGGCGAGTTGGTCCATGATCCGGCACAACAGGTCGGCGTCGCGCGAGCGGTAGCGCCGGCGCTGCGAGGCCAGCAGCAGCCGGCACGGGTGCGGTGCGCGGCGGCAGATCGGTGTCGCGACCATCGAGCGCGCGTCGAGCAGTTCGGCCAGGTGATCGGCGGCCGCACGCGCGGCGTCGGTCGGCGCCCCGGTGTCGATATGCAGGCCGGCGTGATAGCGGATCGGCAAACGCCCGAGGACGCGGGTGACACAATGCGCTGCCGCGATACCGGCCGGCAGGCGGTCGAGAGCCTCGAGCAGCGTGTCGCGCAGTTCCCCCGACAATTCATTGAACTTGCCATGGCCGTCGCAGTGGAACAGGCGTGGCTCGCTGTCTGCGAGCCAGACCAGCAGCAGGCCGAGGTCGGCGTCGAAATGCCGCATGAAGGCGTTCAGCAGTGATTCGCCGACCCGCTGCACGCCGAGGCGGGGGTCGACTTCGCCGAGCAGCCGATCGGCAATCGTGACCTGTTCGTTCATCTGGATTCCCGCGCGCGCGAGGCCCGCAACCAGCGGTCCGAGCACCAGGATCGACAGCGGGCGCAGCATGCCGTCGGGCGAGAGGCTGTCAGCACTCCCGGTCTGGATCATGTAGTGCATCGCCGCGGCGCCGGCGGTTGCGAACAGCGATACCAGGAGGCCGGAGGAGAAGCCGAAGCTGAGCGCGGCGAACAGGACGGGGAACAGCAGCAGCAGGGTCAACAGGCTGCTGTTTGCCTGGGCCAGCCAGAGCAGGAGCAGGATCCAGGTCGCATCGACCCAGGAGGTGACCGGGGACAGGGCAGGGCGGTTGCCGTTGACTTCCGCCCAGTACAGCCAGCCCGCGTAGGCGGCGTATCCGAGGGCAGCGAGGACGCCCGGGGCATGGCTTGCGCCGGCGAGCGAGATGGCCTCGGTCGCGGCGACGAGAGCGACGAGGACGCGGATGTTAGCCAGGACCCGGCGTAGTTCGGGGCCTGCGCTGGGGCTGCTCTCCGCGAGTATGGCTGTCCTGGCGGCGTTGCTTGCGCTCATCTGCTGCTGGTCTCCCTGCGGTCGTGGCGCCGTGGCGGGCTTGTCCGGCACCCTTGTCCCGTACCTGGCGCTTTCGGGGCGGGTCGCTCGATCTACGGGTATGGACCGGCCGCGTCGAATTGAGTCTTCTACGGCATCGATTGCGCCGCCTTTAGGCCGAAGTCGCCAGGCAGGCCAGCCTGCGCCGCGGGCCGGGCAGGTGCAGAGGGCAGCGGGGGGCGCTATTACATGGTGATAGACTCCAGCCGGCCGTTTGGCCGGTGCCGTGGCCGCAAGGAGTCATCGTGGCGTTGTTGCAGAACCTTTTCATCATCGCGCTGCTGATCGTCGTCAGCGCCTTCTTTTCCATTTCCGAGATCTCGCTCGCTGCCTCGCGCAAGGTCAAGCTGCGGCTGCTGGCCGAGGGCGGACATCCCAACGCCCAGCGGGTGCTGGCGCTGCAGGACAGCCCGGGCCACTTCTTCACCGTGGTCCAGATCGGACTCAACGCGGTGGCGATCCTCGGCGGCATCGTCGGCGAGCAGGCCTTGTCCCCCTATGTCGTGGCCGCGCTGCGGCCGGTCTACGACGGGCCGCAGCTCGACACCATCGGTTTCCTGATCGCCTTCGCCTTCGTCACCTCGGTGTTCGTCGTCTTCGCCGACCTCATGCCCAAGCGCATCGGCATGGTCCAGCCGGAGCGGGTGGCGCTGGCGGTGGTGCGGCCGATGCATGCCTGCATATGGCTGTTCGCGCCGGTCGTGTGGGTGTTCAACGGTTTCACCGACTGGCTGTTTCGGGTGCTCAAGCTGCCGAGCATCCGCCCCGACGACATCACCGCGGCCGACATCGTCGCCATGGCCGACGCCGGCGCCCAGGCGGGCATGCTGCTGAAGCAGGAGCAGCAGCTCATCAGCAACGTGTTCGAGCTCGACGCGCGCATCGTGCCCTCGTCGATGACCGCGCGCGACAGCATCGTGTTCCTGACCCTCGCCGAGACGGAGGAGAGCATCCGGCGCAAGATCGCCGAGCATCCGCACGGCAAGTTCCCGGTGTGCAAGGACAGCATCGACAGCGTGATCGGCTATGTGGACGCCAAGGACATCCTCCCCCGCATCCTCGAGGGCAAGCCCTTGTCGCTTCGCACCGAGCCGATCGTGCGCAACGTGCTGCTGCTGCCCGAGACGCTGAGCCTGTTCGAGGCGCTCGAGCGCTTTCGCGACGCCAAGGAGGATTTCGCCCTCATCGTCAACGAATATGCGCTGGTGGTCGGCCTGCTGACCTTGCAGGACGTCATGAGCACGGTGATGGGCGGGCTGGTGAGCCCGCTGCAGGAAGACATGATCGTGCGCCGCGACGACAGGTCTTGGCTGATCGACGGCGCGACGCCGATCGAGGATGTGATGTCGGCGCTCGACATCGACGTGTTCGAGGGCTTCCAGAACTACGAGACCATCGCCGGCTTCCTGATGTACACGCTGCGCAAGGTGCCCAGGCTGACCGATTCGGTGAGTCATGCCGGTTACGAGTTCGAGGTGGTGGACATCGACAGCTACCGCATCGACCAGGTGCTGGTCACGCGGGCGGTCGAGCCCGGCACCGGGCAGTAGGCCGGCGAGGTCGAATCCCGCCCGGCGCGCCTTGCGGCTTCATCGCAGCGGCCGGCCGAACTCAGGCGACGCGGGTCTTCGCCCCGGCGATGCGCGCCAGCGCGGCGCGACCGCTGCGGATGTGCTCGCGCATGCGGGTTTCCGCCGCTGCGGCGTCGCGTGCGAGGACGGCTTCGAGGATGCCGCGGTGCTCCAGCAAGGACTGCTCCAGGCGGCCTTCCGAAAACAAGGAATGGTGGCGGGAGAGCTTGATGACCTTGCGCAGGTCCTCGATCACGTGCAGCAGCCAGCGGTTGTCTGCGATCGACTGCAGGGCGTGGTGGAAGGCCTGGTTGGCCTCGAAGAAGCGGTCGATGTCGTGCGCCGCGGCGGCCTTCTCGAGGTCGGCGTGGATGGCCTGGAGCTTCTTCAGGTCGTCCTTCGTCGCCCGGCCGGCCGATTCACGCGCGCATTCGCCCTCGAGCATCGCCATGACGCTGAACACCTCGTCCAGGTCGCGCTCGGAGATCTCGGTCACATAACAGCCGCGGCGCGGCTTCAGCGTGACCAGGCCCTCGGCGGCGAGAACCTTGAGGGCCTCGCGCAGCGGCGTGCGGGAGATGCCGTATTGCTCGGCCAGGGCCTGCTCGTCGACCCAGGTGCCGGCCGGCAGTTCGTGCGAGAAGATGCGCTCGCGCAGGCGCTCTGCCACCTGCTGGTAGAGGGCGAGCGGGGCGATGCGGGAGGCGTTGGCGGGCATGGAGTCTCGAGGTGTGCGGCTTGGTGTGCGGCTTGGTGTGCGGCGGAAGAACGGTCGCTCGCCGTTGCGAGCGCGCTGCGAACGATTCTGCCACAGCATTTTGCTCTTGCATTCATAATTATGGATAAAGTATTATTGCCGCAGAGCAACAAGTCAAGTTCCCTTGCGCGGCGTAGCATGAGGGGTTCGGGCCTCCGGTCCGATGTGCATGAGAGGGACTGCGCCGCGCAGCGGAGCGTCGGCAGCCACCCCTGGCACCGTCCACGGGTGGCTTGGTCGCCGCCCGCAGAGCAGGGTCCGGTCACGCTAGGTGATCGTGGCCTCCCGCGTCAGTAGAACAATGCAACGCCGCTTCGGCGGCTCATGTGTGAGAGGGGTTTTCATGTCCAACGCGAACGCGCCCACCTATCCCAAGCCCGATCAGGAGGCATGGAAAAAGGCTGCAGCCAAGCACGCCCCCGGCGGCGACCCCGAGAAGCTCAACTGGATCACGCCCGAAGGCCTCGTCGTCAAGCCGCTGTATACGGCGGCCGATATCGCCGACCTGCCGCACGCCGACACGCTGCCCGGTTTCGAGCCCTTCCTGCGCGGCCCGCAGCCGACCATGTATTCGGTCAAGCCGTGGACCATCCGCCAGTACGCCGGCTTTTCCACCGCGGAAGAGTCCAACGCCTTCTACCGCAAGGCGCTCGCCGCCGGCGGCCAGGGCGTCTCGGTGGCCTTCGACCTCGCCACCCACCGCGGCTACGACTCGGACAACCCGCGCGTCGTCGGCGACGTCGGCAAGGCGGGCGTGGCGATCGACTCGGTCGAGGACATGAAGATCCTGTTCGACGGCATCCCGCTCGACAAGGTCTCGGTGTCGATGACCATGAACGGGGCGGTGCTGCCCATCCTCGCCGGCTACATCGTCGCCGCCGAAGAGCAGGGCGTGTCGCAGGACAAGCTCTCGGGGACCATCCAGAACGACATCCTCAAGGAGTTCATGGTCCGCAACACCTACATCTATCCGCCCACGCCGTCGATGAAGATCATCGCCGACATCTTCGGGTACACGGCGCAGCACATGCCGAAGTTCAACTCGATCTCGATCTCCGGCTACCACATCCAGGAAGCGGGCGCGAACCAGGCGATCGAGCTGGCCTTTACGCTGGCCGACGGCATGGAGTACGTGCGCACCGGCATCAACAGCGGCATGGACGTCGACACCTTCGCCGGCCGCCTGTCCTTCTTCTGGGCGGTGGGCATGAACTTCTACCTCGAGATCGCCAAGATGCGCGCGGCGCGCCTGCTGTGGTGGCGGATCATGAAGCAGTTCAATCCGAAGAATCCGAAGTCGATGATGCTGCGCACGCACAGCCAGACGTCGGGCTGGTCGCTGACCGAGCAGGACCCCTACAACAACGTCGTGCGCACCACGATCGAGGCGATGGCGGCGGTGTTCGGCGGCACCCAGTCGCTGCACACGAACGCGCTGGACGAGGCGATCGCGCTGCCCACCGAGTTCTCCTCCCGCATTGCGCGCAACACCCAGATCATCATCCAGGAAGAGACCCACATCTGTAACGTCGTCGACCCCTGGGCCGGCTCCTACATGATGGAAAAGCTCACCCAGGACATGGCCGACAAGGCCTGGGAGCTGATCGAGGAGATCGAGTCGATGGGCGGCATGACCAAGGCGGTCGAGGCCGGCTGGGCGAAGATGAAGGTCGAGGAATGCGCCGCCGACAAGCAGGCCCGCATCGACTCGGGCAAGGACGTGATCGTCGGCGTGAACAAGTACAAGCTCGCCAAGGAAGACCCGATCGAGATCCTCGATATCGACAATCACGCGGTGCGCGATTCCCAGATCGCCCGCCTGAAGAAGATCCGCGACACGCGCGACGGCGCGGCCGTGCAGGCGGCGCTGGATGCGCTGACGAAGTGCGCGGAAAGCGGTCAGGGCAACCTGCTCGACCTCGCGGTGAAGGCGGTGCGCCTGCGCGCGACGGTGGGCGAGGTCTCGGATGCGCTGGAGAAGGTGTTCGGACGCTACCGCGCGAACCCGCAGGTCGTGTCCGGGGTATACGGAGCCGTGGTGGAAAACGACGCAGACTGGAAAGCCCTGAAGGCGGAGATCGAGGCCTTCGTCACCGAGGAAGGCCGCCGCCCGCGCATCATGATTGCCAAGCTCGGCCAGGACGGTCACGACCGTGGTGCCAAGGTGGTGGCCTCCGCCTTTGCCGACCTCGGCTTCGACATCGACATCGGGCCGCTCTTCCAGACGCCGGAAGAGGCCGCGCGCCATGCGGTGGAGAACGATGTGCACGCGGTCGGCTGCTCCAGCCTCGCGGCCGGCCACAAGACGCTCGTGCCGGCGATCATCAAGGGATTGAAGGCGCAGGGCGCGGACGACATCATCGTCTTCGTCGGCGGGGTGATCCCGGCGCAGGACTACGACACCTTGTACGCTGCAGGCGCGAAAGGCATCTTCGGGCCAGGCACGCCGATCCCGAAGGCGGCGCGTGAGGTCCTGAAGCAGATCCGCGCCGCCCGCGCCGCGGCCTGAGCGCTGCCGTTGCCGCCCCCGTTTCCGTTCGAGCGAAGATGCCGATGAACATGCCCGCAAGCCCGCACGAGCAGCTGTCCGCGAACCCGGCCGCCGTTGCGGCTGCGCTCGACGCCACGGACCGTGCGCTGGTCGACGGCGTGCTCGCGCGGCAGCTGCGTCCCCTGGCGAAGACCATCACGCTGATCGAGTCGCAGCGCGAGGATCACAAGGCGCGCGCGCGCCGGGTGCTCGAGGGGCTGCTGCCGCACACCGGCGCGGCGATGCGGGTGGGGATTTCCGGCGTGCCGGGGGTGGGCAAGTCGACCTTCATCGAGGCGCTCGGTCTGTATCTCATCGAGCAGGGCCTGCGCGTCGCGGTGCTGGCGGTCGA
>JBFGUQ010000118.1:0-7170 GCA_041565515.1 Rhodocyclaceae bacterium
CCTGGTGCAGGTGTGTTTGTGCGAACTGCAGGGCGGCGGCCGCGTCGTCGGCGCCGGCCGCCTGCCCGAGGGTCTCGGTCGCGCGCGCGAGGGCTGCGTCTATCTCGCCCTTCACCCAGGTGAGGGGGCCCAGATCCGGCTCGGTGGCGTGTGTCATCGCTGTTCTCTAGAAGCTGCGGTGCCTCAGACCTTGAAGCCCGAGACCGATCCCTTGAGTTCGACCGCGAGATCGGCCAGCTGGCCGATCGACACGGCGGTCTGCTTGGTGCCCAGCGTGGTCCGTTCGGTGATGGTGAGGATGTCCTTCATCGTCGCCGCGACGCGGCCGGCGGTATCCGCCTGCTGCTGCGTGTCGGTGGAGATCTGCTCGATCAGGCGCGCGGTCTCCATCGATACCTGGCCGATCTCGGACAGGGCCTGGCCGGCGGCGTCGGAGAGCTGCGCGCCCTCGACCACGTCGCGGGTGGCGTTCTCCATCGCGCCCACCGCGTCCTGGGTGTCGGTCTGGATGGTCTTGACGATGGCGGCGATCTGCTTGGTCGCCTCGGCTGAACGCTCCGCCAGGCGCTGGACCTCTTCCGCGACGACGGTGAATCCGCGACCCGCCTCGCCCGCCGAGGCGGCCTGGATCGCCGCGTTGAGCGCCAGCACGTTGGTCTGCTCGGTGATGTCGGAGATGAGCTCGACGATCTCGCCGATCTCCTGTGAGGACTCTCCCAGGCGCTTGATGCGCTTGGAGGTCTCCTGGATCTGGCCGCGGATGCCGTTCATGCCGCGGATCGTGTTCTCGACCGCGTCCTGACCCTTGCGCGCGGAATCCAGCGAGCGGCGCGCGACCTGCGCCGACTGCAGGGCGCGCTCGGACGAATCCGTCATCGACTGCGCCATGCGCTGCACGGTGGCGCCGGCGTCCTCGATCTCGCGCGACTGCCGCTCGGTGGCGTCGAGCAGTTCGGTCGAGGTGCGCTGCGCCGATTCGGTGGCGGCGGTGACGCGGCTGGCGGCGTCGTTGATCCGGCGAACCAGCACCGAGAGCTCCTCGATGGTGTAGTTGACCGAGTCGGCGATCGCGCCGGTGATGTCCTCGGTCACGGTGGCGCGCACGGTGAGGTCGCCGTCCGCGAGGTCGCCCATCTCGTTCATCAGCCGCAGGATGGCCTGCTGGGTGAAGTTGCGCTCGTTCTCGGCGCTCTGGCGCTGCGCGTCGGCTTCGGCACGGCGTGCGGCGACGTCGCCGTTGTAGGCGCGGGCCATGCGCACGAGGACGACCACGGCGAGCAGCGCGCTGACGGCGATGAGGGCGTGGATGGGGTTGAAACCGCGGTAGCTGCGGTTGAGCCCTTCGGTCAGTTCGCCACCATGGGCGAGCAGCGGCACCGAGTCGTTGAAGATGCTGCGGCCGGCCTGCTTGGCCTGAACAAGCATCTGGATGTTGCCGAGGATGCCGGCGACGGCGTCGAAGCTGGTCTGCGCGGTGGTGCCGAGCGCAGCCACGCGGCTGCGCAGTTCGGCATCGCCCGCCATGCGTGAAAGGGTCTGGATTTCCTCGCGCAGGGTGTTGGTGTCCTTGCCGAGGATGAAGGCGACCTCCGGGTCGATGGCGTCGGCCACGAGCATCGCGTTGGCGTTCTTGGCGATGCGCTGGGTCAGCATCACGCTGCGGTTGGCGCTGGCGATCTCGCGCGCGCTGGCACCGCTCTGCAGTGCGAGCACGGCGATCTGCTCGCTGAGCTCGAGCAGTTCGGGGTTGCTGGCATTGATCGCATCCACCGAGTCGTTGAGGGTGATCAGGTTCTTCTGCTGTTCGAGCAACTGGGCGGCATCGCGCGAGGTCTTGTCCCAGGCCTGCGCCAGTGTCTCCAGCTGCGGGCGCACGCCGTCCGGTACCGGGGGCACCGCGCTGCCGTCGATGCTGCCGCCCTGGTCGAGGGCCTGCAGCAGGTCGGTGAAGCGCGCGCGCCCGTCCTGCAGCTCGGTGAAGGCACCGGCGTTGCCGCGCAGCGCGAGCTGGGCCGACTTGGCGATCTGCTGCGACAGCATCTGCATCTCGCTGGCGGCGGTGACGTGGAGCGTGGCGTTGGTCGACTGGCGCGCCTGATAGATCGCCAGGCCTGCCGTGGTCAGCGCGAGCATGCCGAACACCAGGCCCATGCGCCGCAGGCGGTCGGTGACCGAGGTGGCGGCGGGCGCGATCGCGGCGACTTTCGCCGCCGGCGCGGCGGTGTCCATGATGGTGCTCTCGGTGAGGGTGTCGTCCGCTGTCGCGTCGGTGCTGCCAAAGGAGAACTTCAGTGCCATGTTGCGTGCTCCACCGCTTGGGGTGTGTGGGTTGTCAGGTCGCGTGCCGGCCGGCTTTCATGCCAGGCCGGCATCGAGAAAGTCGGCGCTCGCCAGCAGGCGTCCGGGGTCGAGCTGCAGCCACAGCCGGCCCTGCACGTCGCGCAGGCGCTGGCGCACCCACGCTCGCTGGTCCGGCTCCGCCTCGGTCTCGAAGTCTTCCTCGCTGCGAAGTCCGGCCGATTGCGAGACCAGCACCGCGCAGTTCACGCCGAGGCGCGCGCCGAGCAGCAGCAGCCGGGCGCGCCCGGCTGGAACGATCGGCGTGTCGCCGTGGAAATGCGCCAGGTCCACGACGCCGTAGAGCGTGCCGCGCACATTCGCCAGGCCCCGGTACCAGGGGCGGGTCAGCGGCACCTCCGCAAGCGGCGGCGGCGGCAGGATCTCGCCCGCCTGGGCGAGGTCGATGAGCCAGTTCTCGCGCCCGGCCTGGAAGCCGAGCAGGCCGCGACGGTCGGCGGTCCTGGCGTCGGCGAGGCGGCGGGCGAGGTTTTCCTGGAACTCGCGCAGGCTGGTGCGTCGGGCCATGATCGTGTCAGCCGATCGCGCGGATGCGGGCGAGCAGCTCGATGTGGTCCACCGGCTTGACGAGGTAGTCGTAGGCGCCCTGGCGCATGCCCCAGATCTTGTCCGTCTCCAGGCCCTTGCTGGTGCACATGATGATCGGGATGTTGCGGGTGGCGTCGTTGCGCGAGATCGTCCGCGTGGCCTGGTAGCCGTTCATGCCCGGCATGACCACGTCCATCAGGATCAGGTCGGGCTTCTCGGCCTTGCTCTTCGCGATCGCCTCCTCGCCGTTCTCGGCGGTGAGGATCTCGTAACCGTGTCTTGTCAGCACCTCGTGCAGTGCCAGGCGCTCGGTGGGCGAATCATCCACCACGAGGATTTTCCGGATCGGCATCGTATTCTTCATGCAGGCAAGGGTCAGCGCGGCGCGGTGCGCGCCGCGTGGGTGGCGACGGCCTTGAGCAGGCTGTCCTTGGTGAAGGGTTTGGTGAGGTATTCGTCCGAGCCCACCATGCGGCCGCGGGCGCGGTCGAACAGCCCGTCCTTGGACGACAGCATGATGACCGGCGTCGCGGCAAGGCGCGGATTCTTCTTGATCAGCGCGCAGGTCTGGTAGCCGTCGAGCCGCGGCATCATGATGTCGACGAAGATCACGCTGGGGTGGTGGTCGGTGATCTTCGCCAGCGCGTCGAAACCGTCTTCCGCGAGCAGCACCTGGCATCCGGCCTGGCCGAGGAAGATCTCGGCACTGCGGCGGATCGTGTTGCTGTCGTCGATGACCATCACCTTGAGTCCGGCAATGTCCATGGTGTCAGTCCCCTAAGCTGCGGCCGCGCGGCATGCCACGGCGCCGGCCCACGCCGGCGGCAAGGCCGCGCGACGCGGTTGTCATATCTCGACGAGCTCGAAGTCTTCCTTTCGCGCCTCGCACTCCGGACAGGTCCAGTTCGGCGGGACATCCTCCCAGCGCGTGCCTGGCGGGATGCCCTCTTCGGGCAGGCCGGCGGCCTCGTCGTAGATGAAGCCGCAGATCAGGCACATGTATGTCTTGTAGGGTTTATCGACCATCGCTCGGTGTTCTTGAGGGTTAAGCGCTAAAATGCGTTCGATCTTACCCCATTTCGCTAGCGCCCCTTCCCGACGTCCCCGACCGGCCGCGCACTGCTCCACATGCCCATCGCCATTCCCGATCTGCCGCCCGCGGTGCTCTGCTTTGCCGCCGGTGACGCCACCAGTGGCGGCGGGCTCGCCGCCGATGCCCTCACGCTCGCCAGCATGGGTTGCCACCCGCTGACGGTGCACACGGCTGCCCTGCTGCGAGACACCCGCAGCGTCGATGAAGTCTGGCCGACCGACGCCGAGATCGTCGTCTCGCAGGCGCGCGCGGTGCTCGAGGACATCCCGGTGAGCGCCTTCAAGCTGGGGTTCTGCGGCAGCGTGGAAAACATCGCCGTGATCGCCGAAGTGCTGTCCGATTACCCGGAACTGCCGCTGGTGGTCGAGCCCGCGCTTTACGCCGGCGGCCACTGGAGCGAGGCAGACGACGAGATCGCGGCCGCGCTGGCGGAACTGATCCTGCCGCAGACCACGCTGCTGGTCGCCGGTCGCCACGAGATCTGCCGTCTCGCCGGTGTCAGCGCGGTCGAGATCGAGGTCGTCGGCGATGGAGACGAGGATGCGGAAGACGACGACGGCGACGACGACCCGGGGATCGACGAAGCCCTCGCACGCCTGCTCGCCGCAGGCACCGAATACATCCTGCTCACCGGCGGCGGTGAACACGGTCCGCAGGTCGTGAATACCCTGTTCGGCCACGAAGGCGTGGTGCGCACCGACGCCTGGCCGCGCCTGCCGGGACGCTTCCTGGGCGCGGGCGCGACCCTGGCCGCCGCGGCGGCCGCTGCGCTCGCCCACGACATGGCGCTGCCCGAGGCCGTGCGCGAGGCCCAGGAGTTCGCCCAGCAGGCGCTGCGCCATGCCTACCGGCCCGGCATGGGGCGCGCACTGCCCGACCGCTTCTTCTGGGCGCGGGGCAAGGACGACGGCGATGCCTGACATCGCCGCCGCAATCGGAGCGGTGCGGCCCTTGGCCTTGCGCGGTCTGTATGCAGTCACGCCCGACGAGCCCGACACCGCGCGCCTGCTCGAGCGCAGCGAGCGGGTGCTCGCCGGGCAGCCGGTCCTGCTGCAGTATCGCAACAAGCTGGCCGGCCCCGCACTCAGGCGCGAGCAGTCGCTCGCGTTGCAGCGGCTGTGCCGGCGGGCGGGCGTGCCGCTGGTGATCAACGACGATCTCGCGCTGGCGCTCGACATCGGTGCCGACGGCGCCCACCTCGGCCGCGACGACGGCGACCCGGCGCTCGCCCGCCAGGCGCTGGGGGCGGGGCGGATCCTCGGCGTCACCTGCTACGCGGAGTGGGAGCGGGCGCTGCACGGTGCGCGGGCCGGTGCCGACTACGTCGCCTTCGGCGCGATGTTCGCCTCGCCGACCAAGCCGCAGGCGCCGCCGGCACCGCTTGCGCTGCTGAGCCGTGCCCGCGACGAGCTCGGCCTGCCGGTCGCGGCCATCGGCGGCATCACGCTGGACAACGCCTCGCAACTGATCGCCGCCGGCGCCGACCTCGTCGCGGTGGTGAGCGATGTCTTCGCTGCGGCCGATCCGGCCGCGCGCGTGGCCGCCTATCGCGCGCTGTTCTGATTGCCGCCGGTCCAGCGCTGGACCGGCGGTGCTCCGCAGGGCGACAATGACGCCCTTTGTATCCCGAGCCCCGAGAGAAGACTGATGACGAGCCGAAACGAAGCCCTCTTCCAGCGCGCCCAGCGCACCATCCCCGGTGGCGTCAATTCGCCGGTGCGCGCCTTCCGTTCGGTCGGCGGCACGCCGCGCTTCCTCGAGCGCGCCGAGGGCGCGCGCGTGTGGGATGCCGACGGCAAGGCCTATATCGACTACGTCGGTTCCTGGGGGCCGGCGATCACCGGCCACGCCCATCCGGCCATCGTCGAGGCGGTTCGCGAGGCGGCGCTCAAAGGCCTGTCCTTCGGCGCCCCCACCGAAGGCGAGATCGAGATGGCCGAGCTCATCTGCGAGCTCCTGCCGTCGGTGGAGATGGTGAGGCTGGTGAGCTCCGGCACCGAGGCGACGATGAGCGCGATCCGCCTGGCGCGCGGCTTCACCGGCCGCGATGCGATCATCAAGTTCGAGGGCTGCTATCACGGCCACGCCGACAGCCTGCTGGTGAAGGCGGGCTCCGGCCTGCTGACCTTCGGCAACCCCTCGTCCGGCGGCGTGCCCGCCGACTTTGCCAAGCATACGATCGTGCTCGACTTCAACGATCTGGAGCAGATCGAGGCCGCGTTCGAGGCACGCGGCGACGAGATCGCGGCAATCATCGTCGAGCCCTTCGCCGGCAACATGAACCTGGTCAAGCCCAGGCCCGGTTTTCTCGAGGGCCTGCGCCGGCTGTGTACACAATACGGGGCGGTGCTGATCTTCGACGAGGTGATGACCGGTTTCCGCGTCGGTCCGCAGGGCGTGCAAGGCCTCTATGGCATCACGCCGGACCTGACGACGCTGGGCAAGGTGATCGGCGGCGGCATGCCGGTCGGGGCATTCGGCGGCCGGCGCGACATCATGGAAACGGTCGCGCCGCTGGGCTCCGTCTATCAGGCCGGCACGCTGTCGGGCAGCCCGGTGGCGGTGGCAGCGGGGCTGGTCTCGCTGCAGCTGACGCGGGCACCGGGTTTCTACGACACGCTCGCGGCTCGCACCGACCGTCTCGTCAGGGGCCTCCGGGACGCGGCCCGCGCGGCCGGCGTGGTCTTCAGCGCCGACTCCGAGGGCGGCATGTTCGGCGTCTATTTCAGCGACAAGGTGCCGGCCTCGTTTGCCGATGTCATGGCCTCGGACCGCGACGCCTTCAATCGCTTCTTCCACGCCATGCTCGATGCCGGCCACTATTTCGCGCCCTCGGCCTTCGAGGCCGGCTTCGTGTCGGCGGCGCATGGCGAGGCCGAGATCGACGAAACCGTGGCGGCGGCGAAGGCAGTCTTCGCGGCGATGCGCTGAGCGCCGGCGAGCGCCTCGCAGCCAGGGCTTGCGGCCGCAGTTGAGCCACCACCGGCGCGGTAGCGCAATCCGCAGGGTCGCTCCCGCGTGCGCGCTCGCGCGCTTGTGCCGGCCCGACGTGTCCGCGCCGCGGGGCCCCGGGCTGCGCGCCGTTCCCGAGGGAGGAGCATGAAATCTTCCCGCATCGCACTTGCCCTGGTGCTGATCGCCGGCGCGCTGCTGGGCGCTTCCGGGCCGGGCACCCGCCTCGGGCTGTGGCC
>JBFGUQ010000119.1:0-7142 GCA_041565515.1 Rhodocyclaceae bacterium
GCGAGCTGTCGCAGAAAGGCTGGTTTCGGCTCTTTCCACAGGCGCACCAGAAATAGCGCTTGCCGGCCTCGACCTCCACCGCGAACGGGCCCTTCTGCGCGAGATGCGGAACCGGATTGGACATGGCTGTTCTCCTTGTGGCGACGGGCCGGCGCCCGGGGCGGGGTGCGCCGGGAGGCGAAACCGTCGATTCGTCCGCCTGCTGCCTCCTGAGTGTAGCCGGCGAACCGGCGCCTGTCCGTCCTCCCCGCCGTCGCACGAGCTCGCGGCCCGGCTCCGCGCAGTACCTGCCGGGCGCGCCGCGAAGATCAGGAGAGGAAGCCGCCGGCGGCCATCGCACCGAGGGCCGACCGACCGATCCATTGCCCCGACCTTGGGCCCGCCCAGGTATCGATATAGGCTGCCGGCTTCGCCCCGGCCGCGCAAACCAGACAGCGCGCCGGGACATCGAAAGCCGTCGCCACGATCCAGCAGTGCAGGCTGGTGCCGACACAGGCCGCCGCACCCGCAAGCAGCGCGCAGATGTCGAACACGGCCGCCGACTCATGGCGGGCGAGTGGCACGTCCGAAGCGACGGCCGCGATACGCGTGGCGAGGCGGTCGAGCACCGCGGCATCGTCGTGCCAGGGCGCGAGGCCGGCCCGAAACAGGACGATACCTGCGTGCAGTCTTCGAGCCGTCGCCACCGCCGCCCGGGCAACCGCCTCCAGCGTGGCGTCGTCACCCCATTCGGCGGCGAGTTGCAGCGCAAGCCAGCGCGGCATCCGGCACCGCAGCGCCGCGATCTCGCCGCGGGCCGCGCGCTGCGCGATGCGTTCGCCGAACAGCGCACGGGTGGCGGCGGCCGGATCGGGCACCAGCGCCGCCGCAACGCCCGCGGCAGCGAGTTCCCCGTGCGTGACGCGGTCGCGGACGCTCAGCGCGACGCCGGAGCGCAGTGCGCCGAGCACCTCGGCCCGCTGCGCTTTCGTCAGCCCGCCGAAGGCCACGCCGCCCACGGCCCGAAACCCGACCCGCCAGCCGGAGGGGAGATCGGCGCATCCGACGACGTAGGGAATCTGCCTTCGGCTGCCGAGCACGCGGGTGGTCCAGGCCCGCCGCGCGTGAGCATCCTGAGCGTGAGCGGCGATGACCGCCGCCGCGCCCGCCGCCGACTGAAGCATTACTGCCGCCTCCCAGGCCGTGGTGGTAAGGATCTCGCCACCGACATGGACAAGGTCGGCGGGATCGTCCGGCGAGGTGGCCAGAATCTGCGCAAGAGCCCTGACGCGATGGCCATCGAAGCCTCGCAGGTCGCGGGCAAGCAGGCCGGCAAACAGGGGCTCGCGCTCGGGCTCGGCGGCCGCGGCACAGTGCGCGAGTAGCAGATCGCCGAAATTGTGACGGTCGAAGGCGCCGAAAAGGACGAGGCGACGCGCCACCCTGCCGCCCCGTGCCGGCCTCAGCCGGCGCGGCTCACTGCCATGCAGCCCGTAGCCGGACAACACGCCTCGAGCCGGCGCTCCATCATTGGCCGCGCCGCGCCCCGATCAGAGGCTTTCCATGCGCAGGCGGACGACCCTGCCCTTCACCACCGGCAGGGCCTCGATCGCGGCGATGGCAGCGTTGGCGTTCTTTTCCACCGTCTGATGGGTGAGCATGATGATGTCGGTCTGGGCCTCACCCGCCGCCGCTTCCTTCTGGATCAGCGCCTCGATCGAGATGCCACTGTCGGCGAGGATGCGGGTGATGTCGGCGAGCACGCCCGGCTTGTCGTCGACCCGCATGCGCAGGTAGAAGGAGGTGACGACCTCGTCGATCGGCAGCACCGCCAGGTCCTGGACCTGATCGGGCTGGAAGGCGAGGTGCGGCACGCGATGCTCCGGATCGGCCGTGTGCAGGCGGGTGATGTCGACGAGGTCGGCGATCACCGCCGAGGCGGTCGGCTCCGCGCCCGCACCCTTGCCGTAGTAGAGGGTGGCACCGACGGCGTCGGCCTGCACCAGCACCGCGTTCATCGCGCCCTCGACGTTGGCGATCAGTCGTCGAGCCGGAATCAGCGTCGGGTGAACCCGCAGCTCGACGCCTTGCTCGCGCATACGGGCGATGCCGAGGAGCTTGATGCGATAGCCCAGCTGCTCGGCCCAGGCGATGTCCTCGGCCTGCAGCTTGGTGATCCCCTCGACATAGGCCTTGTCGAACTGCATCGGCACGCCGAAGGCGATCGCGCTCATGATCGTCGCCTTGTGCGCGGCGTCCACGCCCTCGATGTCGAAGGTCGGATCCGCTTCGGCGTAGCCCAGCGCCTGCGCCTCCTTGAGCACATCGGCGAAAGGCAGCCCCTTGTCACGCATTTCCGACAGGATGAAGTTCGTGGTGCCGTTGATGATCCCGGCAATCCATTCGATGCGGTTCGCAGTCAGGCCCTCGCGCAAGGCCTTTATGATCGGGATGCCGCCCGCCACTGCCGCCTCGAAGGCCACCATGACGCCCTTCTTCTGCGCCGCGGCGAAGATCTCGTTGCCATGCACGGCGAGCAGCGCCTTGTTCGCGGTGACGACGTGCTTGCCATTGTCGATCGCCTTCAGCACCAGTTCCCTGGCCACCTCGTAACCGCCGATGAGCTCGATCACGATGTCGATCTCGGGGTCGGCCACGACCGCGAAGGCATCGCCGGTGACCCGGACATCGCTGCCGGCGATGCCGCGGGCGGCTTCGACCTTGCGATCCGCCACCGCGGTGATGCGAATCGGGCGTCCGGCCCGGCGGGTGATCTCCTCCGCGTTGCGCTTGAGGACGGTGAAGGTGCCGCCGCCGACGGTGCCGAGGCCGAGCAGGCCAACATTGATCGGTTTCATTCAGTGTATTCCGTGAAGTCGTGGAGATTCTTTGATGGCTGACTGTGAGTGCGTCTCAGCTGCCGTGCCGCTTGCGGTAGCCCTCGAGGAAGCGGGCGATGCGGGCAATGGCGTCGCGCAGATCATCCTCGTGCGGCAGGAAGACCAGGCGGAAATGGTCCGGATCCTTCCAGTTGAAGCCCGAGCCCTGCACCAGCAGCACGCGCTCCTGCTCGAGCAACTCGGCGATGAAGGCCTGGTCGTCCTCGATCGGATACACCTTCGGATCCAGCTTGGGGAACATGTACAGCGTGGCCTTGGGCTTGACGCAGCTCACGCCCGGGATCGACGTGATCAGGTCCCACGCCAGATCACGCTGGCGTCGCATGCGGCCACCCTCGCAGACGAGGTCGTCGATGCTCTGGTAGCCGCCGAGCGCGGTCTGGATGGCGTACTGGCCGGGCACATTCGCGCACAGGCGCATCGAGGCGAGCATGTTGAGGCCCTCGATGTAGTCGGCGGCACGGCGCTTGTCTCCGCAAACGATCATCCACCCGGCTCGATAGCCGCAGGAACGGTAGTTCTTCGACAGGCCGTTGAACACGATCGTCAGCACGTCCTCCGACAGCGCCGCCACCGACGTGTGGGCAACCCCGTCGTAGAGCACCTTGTCGTAGACCTCGTCGGCGTACAGCAGCAGGTCGTGCTGGCGCGCGAGTTCGATGATGTCCTTCAGCACCTCGTCCGGGTAAACGGCACCGGTCGGATTGTTCGGGTTGATGATGACGATGGCGCGGGTGTTGGGCGTGATCTTCGCGCGCATGTCCTCGATATCGGGCAGCCAGCCACGCGCCTCGTCGCAAAGGTAATGCACCGGCCGGCCACCGGACAGGCTCACCGCGGCGGTCCACAAGGGATAGTCGGGCGCCGGCACCAGGACCTCGTCGCCGGCGTCGAGCAGCGCATTCATCGCCATCACGATGAGTTCCGACACGCCGTTGCCGATGTAGATATCCTCGATGTCCACACCCTTGATGTTCTTCTGCTGGGTGTAGTGCATCACCGCCTTGCGCGCAGAGAAGATGCCCTTCGAATCCGAATAGCCCGCCGCGTTCGGCAGGTTGCGGATCATGTCCATCTGGATCTCTTCCGGCGAATCGAAGCCGAAAGCGGCGAGATTGCCGATGTTCAGCTTGATTATCTTGTGCCCCTCGTCCTCCATCTGCTTCGCGCGGGTCAGCACCGGGCCGCGAATGTCGTAGCACACTTCGGCCAGCTTGGCGGACTTGCGCACCGGGCGCGGAGCGGCAGCACTCGCCTCGGCCTTGATCACCGCTTCCGGGGATGCCGTTGCCAGTTCCAGAGTCTTCACCGCTTTCATGATCGCCTTCCTGATCGAGGGATGGACGCGGCGCCGGGAAGTCCCAAGGCCGCAAAAAGGTTGTTATCTTAGCCCTGCCATCGCACTGCGGCAATTTGGCCGCATGCCTTCCTTACCCGCCCCAGTCCCATCATTGCCATGAAGCTCTATCGCGACGACAACCCCAACACCAATATCATCACCGGTTACGGCGACGACCATGTGCTCGTCAACAAGGTGCGCCACGACGGCGGCCTGCTGATCACGGCGGACCGCATCGTGCCCGGCTGGGCGAGCGGCGGCTTCGACGCCCTGAGCGCGCGCGACTTCTCGCCGGTGCTTGAGCTGGGCGTCGAAATCGTCCTCATCGGCACCGGCCGCCGCCAGCGTTTTCCTGCGCCGGCCCTGCTGCGCCCGCTGATCGAGGCGCGCGTCGGCTTCGAGGTGATGGACCTGCCCGCGGCCTGCCGCACCTACAACATCCTCGTCGGCGAGGGGCGCTCGGTCGCGGTGGCACTGATGTTCGACGCCGCCGCCTGACCATCGCGAGCATGTCACGGCGATTGTCATCGGGCGCCCCTCCACGGTACGCTGCGGACACCGCCCGCAAACCTCAGGAGACACCATGACTGCCGCGACTGCGCCCGATTTCGACCTGCCGGCCACCGGCGGGAAATCCATCCGGCTTTCCGCCCTGCGCGGGCGCAAGCTGGTGCTCTACTTCTACCCCAAGGACAACACCCCGGGCTGCACCAACGAGACGAAGGACTTCGGCGCGCTCCATGGCGCATTCGCCGAGGCCGATTGCGAGGTCTTCGGCATCAGCCGCGACAGCATCAAGAGCCACGAGAACTTCAAGGCCAAGCTCGAACTGCCCTTCGAGCTCATCTCCGATGCCGAGGAACTCGCCTGTCAGGCTTTCGGCGTGATCAAGATGAAGAACATGTACGGCAAGCAGGTGCGCGGCATCGAGCGCAGCACCTTCGTGATCGATGCCGAAGGCCGGATCGCGCGCGAGTGGCGCGGCGTGAAGGTTCCAGGCCATGCTGAAGAAGTGCTCGCCGTGGTCAAGGCACTCTGACACTCAGGAGGCCCTTGACCACCCCGGCCTGCCGGCCTGGCCGCAAACCCCGATCCAACTCCAGCGAAAGCCGAACATGCCCGCTACCCGCAAGACCTCAGACAAGTCCGAATCCGCCGCCACGACGCGCACGCGCAGCCGCCGCGTCAGGAAGGACGAGGCGCAGAAGCTCTTCGTGCTCGACACCAACGTGTTGATGCACGACCCCACCAGCATCTATCGCTTCGAAGAGCACGACCTCTACGTACCGATGATGACGCTCGAGGAACTGGACAACAACAAGAAGGGCATGAGCGAGGTGGCGCGCAATACCCGCCAGGCGAGCCGCATGCTCGACGAGATCGTCACCTCGGCGCCGGACGGTATCGACACGGGCATCGGGCTCGACGGTCCGTCGCGCGGGCTTGCCACGGGCAAGCTGTTCCTGCAGACCGAGGCCATCTCGGTGCAATTGCCCGCGGCGCTGCCGACGGCGCGCGGCGACAACCAGATCCTGGCGGTGGTGATGCACCTGGCGGAGCGCTTTTCCGGGCGCGAGGTGATCCTCGTCTCCAAGGACATCAACATGCGCATCAAGGCCCGCGCGCTCGGCCTGGCCGCGCAGGACTACTTCAACGACAAGGTGCTGGAAGACAGCGACTTGTTGTATACGGGAACGCGCGAACTGGCGCCGGACTTCTGGGAAGCCCACGGCCGCGGCATGCAGTCGTGGAAGGACGAGGGGCACACCTATTACCGCCTGTCGGGTCCGCTGGCGCCGGAGTTGCTGATCAACGAGTTCCTCTACCAGAACGGCGACAATCCGTTGCAGGCGTGGGTCAAGGAGAAGGATGGGCGAGACCTGGTGCTGGAGACGCTGACCGACTTCAGCCACCAGAAGAACAACGTGTGGGGCGTCACCGCGCGCAATCGCGAGCAGAACTTCGCCCTCAACCTGCTGATGAGCCCGGAAATCGACTTCGTCACCCTGCTCGGCCAGGCCGGCACCGGCAAGACCCTGCTCACGCTGGCTGCCGGTCTGACCCAGGTACTGGAAAGCAAGCGCTATGCTGAAATCATCATGACCCGGGTTACCGTGCCGGTGGGCGAGGACATCGGCTTTCTTCCCGGCACCGAGGAAGAGAAGATGGCGCCGTGGATGGGGGCGCTGGAGGACAACCTCGACGTGCTCAACGGGACCGCCGGCGAGGGCGGCGACTGGGGCCGGGCGGCGACGCGCGATCTCATCCGCAGCCGGATCAAGATCAAGAGCCTCAACTTCATGCGCGGGCGCACCTTCCTGAACAAGTACCTGATCATCGACGAGGCACAGAACCTCACCCCGAAGCAGATGAAGACCCTGATCACCCGTGCCGGACCGGGGACGAAGGTGGTGTGCCTGGGCAACATCGCCCAGATCGACACACCCTACCTGACCGAGGGTTCGTCCGGCCTGACCTTTGCGGTGGATCGTTTCAAGGGCTGGCCCCATTCCGGCCACATCACCTTGCAGCGCGGCGAGCGCTCGCGCCTGGCCGATTTCGCCGCCGAGGTCCTCTAGCCGCGATGTCCCGTGACCGGCGCAGGGCGGCGCTGCCGCCCCACGCCTTGCGCCGGATCAGTTCGCGCGGAGCACCGGTCTCCTATAATCGGCCCATTGCCCGACGAACGAGCTGTCATGACCGACACTGCCCCTGAACTGCTGGTCGGCGCCAGCGCGGACTTCCTCTGCCGTTTTTCCCCCTTCGACCGCATGGAACCCGAGGCGCTGGCCTTCCTCGCCGAACGCGCCGTGCTTGCCTTTCACGCCCGCGGCAGCGAGATCCTGACCCCGGCAATGGGCCGGCCAAGCCACTTCTTCATCGTCCAGCGCGGCAAGGTCCAGGCGCGCCAGTCCGGCGCGACC
>JBFGUQ010000120.1:0-7123 GCA_041565515.1 Rhodocyclaceae bacterium
ATCAGCATGAGTTTCTCTCCCGGTAGGATTTATTGATTAGCTGGGGGAATGCGGTGTCGTGTCCTTGATGGCGCCGAAGCTGTTCTCCAGGATCGCCTTCTGTTGCGCATTGTGCGTGGAGTAGTAGCCCACGGCGGGCGAAGCGGCGGCCGGACGGGCGACGAGCAGCAGGCGGCGCTTCGCCAGCACATTGACCAGGTACTGGCGCGAGGCGAGCCAGTACCACGCGCCCTGGTTGCGCGGTTCTTCCTGTGACCAGACCACTTCCTTGGCATTCGGGAACTGGTTGATCGCCTCGGCAACGGCCTTCGACGGGAACGGATAGAGCTGCTCGATTCGAACCAGCGCAGTGTCCTTGATGTTGTTTTCGCGACGGTAGGCCAGCAGTTCGTAGTAGATCTTGCCCTGGCAGAGCACAATGCGCTTGACCTTCTTGGCGTCGAGTTGCTCGACCTCCGGAATCACGGTCTGGAAGCGGCCGTTGGCCAGGTCGTCGATCGAGGAAATCGCTTCCTTGTGACGCAGCAGCGATTTCGGCGTGATGATGACGAGCGGCTTGCGCACCTTGCGGATCATCTGCCGACGCAGCAGATGGAAGATCTGTGCCGGCGTGGTCGGAACGCAGATCTGCCAGTTCTTCTCCGCGGCCATGTTCATGTAGCGCTCCAGGCGCGCGGACGAGTGCTCCGGGCCCTGACCTTCATAACCGTGCGGCAGCATCATGGTCAGCCCGCACAAACGGCCCCACTTCGCTTCGCCCGAGCTGATGAACTGGTCGAGCACGACCTGGGCGCCGTTCACGAAGTCGCCGAACTGGGCCTCCCAGATGACGAGCTCGTTCGGCTCGGCCGTCGAATAGCCGTACTCGAACGCGAGCACCGCCTCCTCGGACAGCACCGAATCGAAGCAATGGAAGTGGGCCTGGCCCTCCTGGATGTGCTCGAGCGGCTTGTAGGTGCCCTCGTCCCACTGCTCGCGTTTCTGGTCGTGCAGAACGGCGTGACGGTGGAAGAAGGTGCTGCGGCCGACGTCTTCGCCCGAGAGCCTCACCGGATAACCCTGCGCGACCAGGCTGGCGTAGGCGAGGTTCTCGCCCATGCCCCAGTCGAGCGGCAGTTCGCCGCGGCCCATTGCCGCGCGGTCGTCGATGATCTTCTTGACCCGCGAGTGCAGGGTGAAATTCTCTGGCACCGCCGTCAGGCGCTCGGCCAGGCGCTTGACTTCCTGCACCGGGATGGCGGTGTCGGCGTCATCGGTGTAGGGCTGGTTCAGGTAAGGCGCCCAATCGACCGCGAACTTGCGGTTGTGGCCCGACAGCACCGGGTTGTACAGCAGTTCTCCCTTGTCGAGGTGCTCGCGGTACTGGGCGATCATCTGCTCCGGCTCGTCCGCCGTGCAGGTGCCCTCGGCCACCAGACGGTCCGCGTACAGCTTGCGCGTGCCCGGGTGCTTCTGGATCTTGCGGTACATCAGCGGCTGGGTGACCATCGGCTCGTCCTGCTCGTTGTGGCCGAGCTTGCGGAAGCACACGATGTCGATCACGACGTCCTTCTTGAATTCCTGACGGAACTCCACCGCCAGCGCGGTGACGAAGGCGACCGCCTCGGGGTCGTCACCGTTCACATGGAAGATCGGCGCCTCGACCATCTTGAACACGTCGGTGCAGTAGAGCGACGAGCGATAGTCGCGCGGATCCGATGTCGTGAAACCGATCTGGTTGTTGACGACGATGTGCACCGTGCCGCCGGTGCCGTAGCCGCGGGTCTGCGAGAAGTTCAGCATCTCCTGGTTCACGCCCTGGCCGGCAACGGCGGCGTCGCCGTGAATCAGGACCGGAATGACCTGCCCCTTGCCAGCATCCTTGCGCCGGATCTGGCGTGAATACACCGAACCCTCGACCACCGGGTTGATGATCTCCAGGTGCGAGGGGTTGAAGGCCAGCGTCAGGTGCATCGGCCCGCCCGGCGTCATGACGTCGCTGGAGTAGCCGAGGTGGTACTTCACGTCGCCAGCGGTCAAGTCTGCGCTGGCCTTGCCCTCGAATTCGGAGAACAGCATCGAGGGCAGCTTGCCCAGCGTGTTCACCAGCACGTTCAGGCGCCCTCGGTGGGCCATGCCGATCACGGTCTCCTGGCCGCCGAGGCTGCCGGCGACGCGAATCAGCTCGTCCATGGCGACGATCGTCGACTCGCCGCCTTCGAGCGAGAAGCGCTTCTGGCCGACGTACTTGGTGTGCAGGTAGCGCTCGAGGGTCTCGGCCGCCGTCGTGCGCTCGAGGATCCGCTTCTTCATCTCGACCGAGAACTTCGGCGTCGCACGCACGCTCTCCAGCCGGCTCTGGATCCAGCGCTTCTGGCCGATATCGGCGATGTACATGTACTCCGAGCCGATCGAGCCGCAGTAGGTCTGCCGCAGCGCTTCGAGGATCTCGCGCAGGCTGGCGTGCTCGGTCGAGAAGCCGTGGAACGAGCCGACGTTGAAGTTGCGCGAAAGGTCTGCCTCGGTAAAGCCGTAGTAGGACGGCTCGAGCTCGGCGATGTGCGGACGCTCGGTACGCTTGAGCGGGTCGAGGTTGGCCCAGCGGCTGCCGAGGAAGCGATAGGCGTTGATCATCTGCAGGACCGATACCTGCAGCTTGTCCTCGCCGGCTGCCGCCACCACCGTGCGCGCCGGGCCGCGCTTGGCGAGCTGTTCGAAAGCGGCGATGACCGGGCCGTGGGCGACGTCGCGGGCGACGGCACCGGCCTGGCTCTGCAGATTGTCGAAATAGCCCCGCCAGGCCTCCGGTACCGAGGCCGGGTCCTCGAGGTAGTTCTCGTAGAGCTCTTCAATGAACGGCGCGTTCGAGCCGAACAGGTGCGATGTTTGTTCGAGTTGCTTCATCATGATGAAAGCCACCTTTGGTGTGCTGTTTTTCTGCTTGCGGGTATTGCGTTGGTAGGCGAACCAGCCTCGCTACGTATGGAAAAACGGGATGGCCGCGCACGCGTGACCACCCCGTTACCGCTAGATCTGGCGGAGCCTTCCTTCCCTCTCCGTCGTCACTTATCGACGTGCTTCGATGGCCGGTACGTCGCGCCGCGCGGCACCGGTGTACAACTGGCGCGGGCGGCCGATCTTGTACTCGGGATCGGTGATCATCTCTTCCCACTGGGTGATCCAGCCCACCGTGCGCGCCAGCGCGAAGATGCAGGTAAACATCGAGGTCGGGATGCCCAGCGCCTTCTGCACGATCCCCGAATAGAAGTCGACGTTGGGGTAGAGCTTCTTCTCGACGAAGTACGGGTCCTCGAGCGCGATCTTCTCCAGTTCCTTGGCGAGCTTGAACAGGCGATCGTTCTCCAGGCCCAGCTCGCCGAGCACTTCGGAGCAGACCTTGCCCATGAGCTTCGCGCGCGGGTCGAAATTCTTGTACACGCGGTGCCCGAAGCCCATCAGCTTGAAGCTGTCGTTCTTGTCCTTGGCACGCTTGATGTACTCGCCGACGCGCGAGACGTCGCCGATCTCCTCGAGCATGTTGAGGCAGGCCTCGTTCGCGCCGCCGTGCGCCGGGCCCCACAGGCAGGCGATGCCGGCCGAGATGCAGGCGAAGGGGTTCGCGCCCGAGGAGCCGGCCAGACGCACGGTCGAAGTGGAGGCATTCTGCTCGTGGTCCGCGTGCAGCGTGAAGATCGTGTCGAGCGCACGCACCAGCACCGGATTCGGCTCGTACTTCTCGCACGGCGTGCCGAACATCATGTGCATGAAGTTCGCCGTGTAGTCGAGGTCGTTGCGCGGATACATGAACGGCTGGCCGACGTTGTACTTGTACGCCATGGCGACGATGGTCGGCAGCTTCGCGATCAGGCGGTTGATCGAGATGTTGCGATGGCCGGCGTCGGAGAAGTCCATCGCCTCGTGATAGAAGGCCGACAGCGCACCGACCACGCCGACCATGACGGCCATCGGGTGGGCATCACGACGGAAGCCGTTGTAGAACCGCGTGATCTGGTCGTGCAGCATCGTATGGTTCTTGATGATCGATTCGAACTCGCCCTTCTCGGTCTCGTTCGGCAGCTCGCCGTTCTTGAGCAGGTAAGCCACTTCGAGGAAGTTGCATTGCTCGGCAAGTTGTTCGATCGGATAGCCGCGATACAGCAGCTCGCCCTTGTCGCCGTCGATGAAGGTGATGTTCGACTTGCAGCTTGCGGTCGACAGGAAGCCGGAGTCGTAGGTGAACAGGCCGGTCTTGGCTCCCAGCGTACGAATGTCGATGACATCGTTGCCGTGAGTGCCGGTCATCACCGGGAATTCGACGGTCTTGCCGTCGACGGTTAGCGTTGCGGTGCGTTCAGTGCTCATAGATCGTCCCTTCCACTTGCCGGTTAAACTGCTTGCTCGCGAAACGTGGGCAGCCGCTGTCGTCAGGGTTGACGCAGCAAGCCGACCATCTCCCTCCAGCGGTCTTCCTCGCACTCCTTGCTGCCATTGACCATCGCCCAGATGTCGTAGTCGTCACAGCGCAGGAGGTCGTCGAGATCCGCCAGTTGATCGTCGTCAAGACGATCGAAATGCCGCTCGAGAAAGCGTGTGAACACCAGATCGAGCTCGAGCAGAGCCCGACGACACTGCCAGCGCACACGCCCTCGATTGCCACTCATTCTTCTTGTGTCCTCAGACCGCACGCCGGACCATCATGTCCTTGATCTTGCCGATCGCGCGCGTCGGATTGAGACTCTTCGGACAGACATCGACGCAGTTCATGATCGAATGGCAGCGGAACAGGCGGTACGGGTCCTCGAGGTTGTCGAGACGCGCGTTCGTATCCTGGTCGCGGGTATCGGCGAGGAAGCGATAGGCCGCCAGCAGCCCGGCAGGTCCGACGAACTTGTCCGGGTTCCACCAGAACGACGGGCACGAGGTCGAGCAGCAGGCGCACAGGATGCACTCGTACAGACCGTTGAGTTCCTCGCGATCTTCGGGTGATTGCAGCCGCTCGCGCTCCGGCGCCGGATCGTTGTTGACCAGATAGGGCTTGATCGAGTGGTACTGCTTGAAGAACTGCGTCATGTCCACGATCAGGTCGCGGATGACCGGCAGGCCGGGCAGCGGACGCAGCGTGATCGGTTGCGCGACGGTGTCGATGTCGGTCAGGCAGGCCAGACCGTTCTTGCCGTTGATGTTCATCGCGTCCGAGCCGCACACGCCTTCGCGGCAGGAGCGGCGGAAGGACATCGAATCGTCCTTGGCCTTCAGGCGCACCAGCGCGTCTAGCAGCTTCTTGTCGGAAGCCTCGAGCTCGACGCTGATGTCCTGCATGTACGGCTTTTCGTCCTTGTCCGGATCGTAGCGGTAGATCTTGAATTGAACGGTACGCTTGGTCATCTTGTGTTCTCCCGGGCGCTCAATAGCTACGCGTGGCGAGGGCGATCGCCTTGGTATCTTCGGACAAGGGCTTGAGATTCACCGGCTTGTAGTCGAGGCGGTTGTCCTCGCTGTACCACAGGGTGTGCTTCAGCCAGTTCGCATCGTCACGGCCATTGGGGTTCTCGGCCGTATCCGGCGCATCGTCGCGGACGTGGGCGCCGCGGGACTCCTTGCGCGCCTCGGCAGACACCATGGTGGCGCGCGCCACCTCGATCAGGTTGTCCAGCTCGAGGGCCTCGACACGCGCGGTATTCCAGACCATGGACTTGTCCTTGATCTCGGTGCGCTTGGCGCGCTCGGCGACCTGGGCGATCGCCTGCACGCCTTCCTTCAGCAACTGGTCGAAACGGAACACGCCGGCGTGCTTCTGCATCGTGCGGCGCATCTCCTGGCCCACTTCATGCACGCTCTCGCCGTCCTTCTGCCCATCGAGACGGGCGATTCGCGCCAGCGACACGTCGGCCGCGTCGGCCGGCAGCGGCTTGAGCGTGAGATTGCCCGACTGGAAGTCTTCCACCACGGTCTCGCCGGCGGACTTGCCGAACACCAGCAGGTCGAGCAGCGAGTTCGTGCCGAGGCGGTTGGCGCCATGCACCGAGGCACAGGCACACTCGCCAGCAGCATAGAAGCCGACCACCGGCGCGTTCGGGTTGCCATCCTTCGGCACCACGACCTGGCCCTTGTAGTTGGTCGGAATGCCGCCCATCTGGTAGTGACAGGTCGGCACGACCGGGATCGGGGCCTTGATCGGATCGACGCCTGCGAACTGGATCGCGATCTCGCGGATGCCCGGCAGGCGCTTCATGATCGTGTCGGGGGCAAGGTGGGTGATGTCGAGCAGGACGTGATCCTGGTCCGGACCGCAGCCGCGGCCCTCGTTGATCTCGGTCGTCATCGCCCGCGACACGACGTCGCGCGAAGCCAGATCCTTCAGGTTGGGCGCATATCGCTCCATGAAGCGCTCGCCCGAGGCATTGCGCAGAATGCCGCCCTCGCCGCGCACCCCCTCGGTGATCAGCACGCCCGCCCCGGCGACACCGGTGGGGTGGAACTGCCAGAACTCCATGTCTTCGAGGGGGATCCCGGCACGCGATGCCATGCCCACGCCGTCACCGGTGTTGATGAAGGCGTTCGTCGAGGAATAGTAGATACGACCCGCGCCGCCGGTGGCGAAGATCGTCGCCTTGGCGTGGAAGATCGAGACCTCGCCGGTCTCCATTTCCATCGCAGTGACACCGAGGACGTCGCCGTCGCTGTTGCGGATCAGGTCGAGCGCCATCCACTCGACGAAGAATTGCGTGTTCGCCCGCACGTTGCGCTGATACAGCGCGTGCAGCATGGCGTGGCCGGTACGGTCGGCCGCGGCACAGGAGCGCATCACCGGCGCCTGGCCGTAGTTCATCGAATGGCCACCGAAGGGACGCTGGTAGATCTTGCCGTTGTCGGTGCGGTCGAAGGGCATGCCGAAGTGCTCGAGTTCGATGACGACCTCGTTCGCCTTCTTGCACATGAACTCGATCGCATCCTGGTCGCCCAGCCAGTCCGACCCCTTGACGGTGTCGTACATGTGCCAGTGCCAGTTGTCCTCGGTCGAATTGCCGAGCGAAGCGGCCACCCCGCCCTGCGCCGCAACCGTGTGCGAGCGCGTCGGGAAGACCTTGGTCAGCACGGCGGTCTTCATGCCGGCTTCGGAAAGTTGCAGGGCCGCACGCAGGCC
>JBFGUQ010000121.1:0-7080 GCA_041565515.1 Rhodocyclaceae bacterium
CCGGTGGGTGGCAGCGCGGTCAGCGGCGAGGCCAGCAGCCTCAGTCACGGCGGGCCGGGCAGCGGCACCAGCGGCGCCGCCTGGCTCGGCCGCGCGCTCGAGGCGCGCAGCGAACACCTCGGTCATCTTGCGCTGGCGACCGATGCGGAGGCCCAGGCGGTGGCCGAGGCGGCCTTCGATCAGCGCGCACGGCGTTTCGTGCGCCTGGATGGCGTGGCCGAGGGCAATGCGCAGCTGCGGGTCGGCACCAACGTCGCCGTCAGCGGCCTGTCCGGGCGCTGGGACAACACCTACTACGTCGTCGAGGCGCGCCATCGTTACGACGTGCGCGCCGGCTATCGCACCGAGTTCGTGGGCGAGTGCGCCTGGCTGGGAGATCGCTGATGGACCGCGCCCGCCATTTCCAGCCCGGCGCCGGATGGCTCAACGGCGCCCAGCTCGCCCGCGTGGTCGACATCGCCGACCCTGAACGGCGCAACCGGGTGCAGGTCCGCCTGCTCGCCTTCGATGCGGTCGACGGCCAGGACGCCCCCTTGTGGGCGCGCGTCGTGTGCCCGTTCGCGGGGGCGGATCGCGGCGCCTTCCTGATGCCCGACGTCGACGACGAGGTCCTCGTCGTCTTCCTGCAGGGCGATCCGCGCCATCCGCTGGTGCTCGGCGGGCTCTGGAGCGGAGCCAACGAGCCGCCGGCCGAGCTCGGCGACGAGGGCAATCGCTTCAAGCGCATCCGCTCGAAAAACGGCGTCACCGTCACCCTCGACGACCAGCAGGGGCAGGAACAGCTCGTGCTCGAGACGCCCGGCGGGCAGAGATTCACCCTCTCCGACGGTCCGGGCAAGGTCACCGTCGAGGACGCCAACGGCAACAGGGTCGAGATGCAGGCTGCGCGCATAAGCGTCACGGCGAGCGCCGAGGTCAGGATCGAGGCGCCACAGGTCAAGGTCAGCGCCGGCATGGTGACGGTCGATACCGCGCTGGCCAAGTTCTCCGGCATCGTCAAGTGCGAGGTGCTGCAGGCGACCTCCGTTGTTTCCACCAGCTATACACCGGGAGCGGGAAACATATGGTGAATCATCACGAGGTCATTCTCTCCGCGCCGCGCGACCTCGCCGACGGCGGGGCGCCCGCCATCCTGCAGCGCAGCGACGAGGACTTCATCGAGGCGGTGCTGGCAGGCTTGCGCAATGCGGACGGACGCATCGCCCTGCGCGAGAGCCTTGCGCGCGCGGCCAGCGTTGCCAGCGGAACCGACACCCGACCGGGCAAGGGGCGCAGCGGCGGGCGCGACCTGTTCAACAAGCTGCGCGACGCAAGCCGCAAGCTCGGTCTTGCCGGCGGTCGGGTGGAGGAGGCGCCTGCGTTCGAGCGCAAGCAGGATCTCGTCGAGGACGTGCGCCGCGCAGCCGAGGGCGCACGGGTACTCAAGCTGTTCCAGCCGATCCAGCGCCAGTTCAACCTCGCGGTCATGGAGGCGCGATGCGACGCGCCGGGCGAGCCGCGCATCGACCCGAAGCGGGTAGACAGCGCCGGCATGGTGATTCGCCGCCTGGTGCGCGACGCCAAGGGCCGCGAGGTGAAACAGGGCTGGATGCGCGCAGGGGAGAACCTCAAGGGCTGGGCGCGAATCGGGACGGCAGCGGATGGGGCGACCAGCGGCAACCGTCACGACCCCGAATCGCTGCGCCGCCTCGCGCGCCCGACCACAGGCCAGCCGGTGCTCGACCGCGAGGTGACCGCGCTGTTGGCGGCGCAACAGGATGCCCTGCTCGACGAAGCCGTGGTGCCGATGTTTGCCGCCCCCCCCGATGTCTGCAAGGCAGCCGGCGCCACCCTGTTCTACGGCCTGGTGCCGACCACCAGCAGCGAAAGGGCCGAAGGCGGCGCACCGATCTTCGACGAGCAGGCCTTCGGACCCACGACGGCGGATTTCACGAATCATCTGCTCGGCCCGCTGCGCGGCCTCGCCGACAGCCTCCCGCGCCCGGGCCGGGCCCTGACACCCGACCTGGCAACGATCGCCGGCAATCCGGCCGACTCGGACCGCAACGCGATGAAGCGCCTGTTGCTCCTGCTGCGCCAGCTCGCAGTCGAGTTCGATGCCTTCGGCGACAGTGCCGAGGCCGAAGCGCTGATGGCAGTGCTGAACGGCATCGGTCTGCCCAACGCAGACGCGGCCGGCAGGCGGATCGACGGCAGCCGCCCGGCGGGGGACTTTCTCGCCGCGGCGAGCCGCATCCTGCTAAACGAGGAGTCGATCGCCCCCGCGCCGACCATTCCCGCCGCCTGGCCGGTGCTCGACACCGCCACCCGCGATGCGCTGGCGGCCGCGCTGTTCGCGTGCCTGCGCCTGCGCTTCGATGCCGTGGCCGGGGTGGCCGGGCGTTTCGACGACCCGGACGCGCGCTACGTCCTGCGCGCCTTCCTGCGCCTCAAGCCCGAGGGGAACTGCCCGGCCCGCACCGTGTGGGGCGACTACAGTCCGGCCTTCGTGATTGCGCCCTGGTACGAAGGCAGCGGTGCGCCGCCGGTGCAGGTGCCGCTGCCCGACCCCGGCGACAAGGACATGCTCAAGAAGCTCAAGCCCAATATCGCCTTCACCGTGCCGGCCTCGATGCAGAACCTGCTCACGGGCGATCCGCTCGACCTCATGGACGGCAAGAAGCCGGCAGACAGCGGGCTCAAGCTCGGCTGGATCTGCAGCTTCAACATCCCGATCATCACGATCTGCGCCTTCATCGTGCTGAACATCTTCCTGTCGCTGTTCGACCTGTTCTTCCGCTGGATGATGTTCATCAAGATCTGCATCCCGTTCCCGAAGAAGGGCGGAGGTGACTCATGAGCGCCGGCCAGGTTCCGCGCCCCCTGATCGGCTGGCCGCTGTTCGCGCTGCCGGACGAGCACGGACGCCTCGACTGGCCGGATCTCGAGGCCAGCGTGCGCCAGGCCATCCGCGTCGTCCTCAGCACCAGGCCCGGCGAGCAGTTGATGCGCCCCGAGTTCGGCGCCGGGCTGGACCGCCTGCTGCACGCACCCAACAACCTCGCCACACGGCGGCAGATCCGCGACTGGGTGATGGAGTCGCTCGGTCGCTGGGAGCGCCGCATCCTGCTCGACCGGGTGGAGGTGTTCGAGGTACCCGACAAGCCCGCTGACCTGCGGGTCGAGATCGCCTATCGACTGGCCCGCTCCGGAACGCCCGCTGCGCTGGCCGTGACCGTTCGACTGGAGGAAGGCTGATGCCGATCCTGCCACCCCGTCTGGATGACCGCAGCTTCGACGATCTGCTCGAGGATCTGCTGGCCCGCATCCCGGCCCACACGCCGGAATGGACCAATCCGCGCCTGGGCGATCCAGGCCGCAGCCTGCTGGAGCTCTTCGCCTGGCTCGGCGATGCCCTGCTGTACCGCGCCAACCTGATTCCCGAGCGCCAGCGACTGGTGTTCCTCAAGCTGCTCGGCCAGGGCCTGCGCCCGGCGCGCCCGGCCACTGGCATCGTCAGCCTGGCCTTTGCCCAAGCTACCGAACTCGCCGCGGTGACGCTCGCCCCCGGTGCGCGCATCAAGGCGCCGGTGCCGTTCGAGTCCCTGGCCGAGACCACGCTGCTCCCGGTCGCCGCCGAGGCCTGGTACAAGCAGCCCCTGGCCGACGGCGAGGCGGCGCGGATGGAGGCGGTGATCGCCGGCCTGCAGAAGGTGCATCGAATCGATACGGCCGCCAAGGCCTACCTCGCCACCGCGCTGTTCGAGGGCGGGCATGCGGCCAGCGGCGATGGTGTCGATGTGTTCGCCGCGAGTGCGGACCGTGCCTTGTGGCTGGCCCTGATGGCGCCTGCCGCCCCGCGCCCCGAGCAGCAGGCAGCCACCAACTCCGCCGCCCGTGCCGCGCTGGGCGGCGGCGACAGCGGCGCCACGGCATTGCTGTCGGTCGGCATCGTGCCGGCGATCGCCGCGCCGGCGCTGTTCGAGGAAGTCGGCCAGCGCGCCCGTGTCCCGGTGCTTTGGGAGGTGGTGACGCGCGGCGCCGACGGCGTGAACGCCGACTACCTCACCGTCGAGCCCCTCCCGGGCGAGGCCAACGACACCACCGCCGGCCTGACCCGGCCCGGCGTGCTGCGCCTGCCGATGCCCGACGAAGCGCTGATCTGGGCACCGTCCAATGACGTCGGCGAGAACCCGCGCGCCGGCGTCGGTGACAATCCGCCACGCCTCGACGACCCCGACAAGGCCGCCCGTCTGATCGGCTGGCTGCGCCTGCGGCCAAAGCCGGGGAGCGGCGTCGCCAGCCTCAAGCTCGCCTGGGTCGGCATCAACGCGGTGGCGGTGGATCAGCGCACCACGCTCGAAGGCCGGGTGCTGGGCGTATCCACCGGCGCCGCCGACCAGGTCTTCCAGCTGCCGGCGGCCTCGGCCGATGCCGAAACGCTGCAGGTCCAGGTCGAGGAGCCCGGCCGCGGCTATCAGTTCTGGCGGCAGGTAGACGACCTCGCCGCGATCTCGGTCGACGCCGCGGTGGCGCGCGAAGCGGCCGTGTTCGAACTCGATGCGGAGGCCGGAACCTTGCGCTTCGGCGACGGCGTGCGCGGTCGGGTACCCGAGCGCCAGATGCGCATCCGGCTCGCCCATGGACGCTTTGGCGGCGGGCGCGCCGGCAACCTGCCGGCCGCAAGCCTGAGCGAGGTCTCCTCCGCTCGGCTCGTCGGCCCGCCCCGGACCCTGCCGGCGATCAAGGTCACGCAGGCGCTCGCCACCGAGGGCGGCGAGGACGCCGAAACCCTGGCGCGCGCCGAGCGGCGCATCCCGTCGATGCTGCGCCATCGCGAACGGGCGGTGACCGCGGACGACTACCGCCGCCTGGCGCAGGAGGTACCCGGCACCGACGTCGCCCGGGTCGAGGTGATGCCGCGCTTCAAGCCGCGCGAACGCCGCTTCGAGGTACCGGGCGTGGTGAGCGTGATGGTGCTGCCGGCGCGGCCCTTCGGCAAGGCACCCAACCCTCGACCCGACCGCCCCTTCATCGAGCGGGTGCACGCCCATCTGTCGGCACGCACCCCGCTCGCCACCGAGCTCTACGTGATCGGCTGCGAATACGTGCCGCTGGGCGTCTCGGTCGGGGTGACGATCCGCGACGGCCACGGTCGCGAGACCGTGCTGTTCGAGCTGCGCGCAGCCCTGCGCCGGCTGCTGTGGCCGCTGCCGCCTCATGGCCCGGGCGGCACCGGCTGGCCGCTCGGCCGGACAGTGCGCGAGCGCGAACTGGAAGTGGAAGTCTCCCGGGTGGCGGGCGTGGCGGAAGTGGGCGGCATCAACCTGTTCGAACGCGCCGAGGTCGATGGCAAGGGCGAATGGCGGCTGCTGACGCGCAACACGCCCGACGGCAGCCAGTCGCTGAAACTTGCCGCGTGGCAGTTGCCCGAGCTGTTGAGCGTGGTGGCGGTGGACAACCCGCCCGGCACCGGCGGTGCACCGGGCGACCTGTCGGCGGTGCCCAACCCCTTCGCCGACGACACCGCCGTCGCCGTCCCTGTCGTGCCCGAGGTGTGCTGATGGACGCCAACGGACAGCGCTTCTGGTTGCTCGCCGACGACCGGCACTGGCCGGGGCGCAGCCACGTCGATTACCGCAGCGGCTGCAGGGCATTGCGACTGGCCAGCGAACGCGCACTGAGCGCGCCGGTGCCCGATGCCGCAGCGATCGCCGCCACGGCACTCGAGCGTTTGCCGCGTGCGCTCGACCGGCACGGTGCAAGCGCGCGCTGGGACGAGGAGGCGATGGCGATCGTTGCCACCAGCCACCTGCCGGAGGCGGCAAGCCTGTTGCCGCTTGCCGAGCGGCCCCAGGACTTCGCCGCCGGCTTCGACGACGTGCTCTACGTCGCGCTGGCCGAGCGCCTGCTGTTGCACGACCTGCGCGGACGCTGGCCCGACACCGCGCTGCCGACTCCGGGCTTCCAGCCCTGGCGCATCGCGGCCGCGCCCGGCGGCGGCGTGTGGCTGCTGGAGCGCGGCAGCGGCCGGCTCGGCCGCCTGAGCGGCTGCGTGCAGCCGGCCCGCCCGGCCGCCGACTACGCCCCCGCCACCTTCCGACCCGATCCCGAAAACCCCACGCCACCCGCTCTGACGATGGTCGAGGGCGTGGTGTGGCCGGTCGGCGAGCGGCCGCAGGGGCTCGCCCTCGCGGCCGACGGCACGCTGGCCCTGTTGTCGTGGTTCGGCGATGGCGTGAGCCGGCTGCGCCTGTTCGATCGGCAGCGCGGCACGCTCGGGCCGGCACAAACCCTCGACGGTGCGGCCTTCGCCTATTCGATCGACTGGCTCACCGAGGGCCGGATTGCCGCGCGCGTCCCCGGTCGCCGCGATGCGCCGGTGTGGGTGCCGCGTGTTTCGCCCGCCGCTGCGGTGGTGCTCAGACCAGCCGGCGATATCTACCCGCTCGCCGCCGAGGCCGATGAGGCGCCCTTCGCCCACCGCCTCGACGACCCGCCGCGCTACCCGCTTGGCGGTGGCGCGGTCGAGCCGCTGTTCCGGCTGTCGGTGTCGAACCTCGCCCGGCGCGGCGAGGCCGCGAACTTCACCGCCGCTGCGATGCACCTGATCGACAGCGGCGATCAGCAGACCGTGTGGCACCGGCTGTTCGCCGAGGCGCGGCTGCCGGCGGGCTGCGGGCTGGTGGTGTGGCTTGCCGCCAGCGCCGAGCCGAGCCCGGAGACCGCGCTCGAATGGCATCCCCATCGGTTCGGAGACGTGGCCGAAGACGCGCTGCCCGCCGGCCCGGTACCGCGCGCGGTGTGGGAGCGGCAGCCGTCCGAGCTGCCCGGCCATCCGGGGCTCGGCGCCTGGGGAGCGCCCGAGCCGGGCCGCGCCGGACTATGGACGGCCTTGATCCAGCGCCGCCTGCAGCGGGTGAGGGCGCTCGCCGGACGTTACCTGTGGGTACGCGTCGCATTCCATGGCGATGGCCGCGAATCTCCCGAACTTGCCGCGCTGCGCGCCTACGGTTCGCACTTCTCCTACCGCGACCAATACCTGCCGCGGCTCTACCGCGAGACCGAATACGGCGCGGCGGCCGAGCGCCCCGGCGTGGC
>JBFGUQ010000122.1:0-7024 GCA_041565515.1 Rhodocyclaceae bacterium
CTGAGAGAACGGCACGAAGGGAACATCTTGCGCCTTCGAACTTTCCCGGTGACATATTTAACGGACTTCTTCGCAAGTATCTGGCATGGATTCGGCTGCGAACGTGGACTACTGTAAGTATGCGTAGTGCTGCTGCGACAAAGCAGTGTGCGATGCATTACGCGCACTACCGATCCAATACTAAAAGGAGACATCACCATGCTCGCGACCAATAAAAGCTCTTCACGTTACGTCGTCGGACTGCTGGCGGCATTAGCCCTTGCGCCATTGTCCGCATACGCCGAGACGGTGACTGGCAAGATCAACGGCCTGCAGTGCGCGATTTCCGGCTTCGTCTGTCCTGTCGACCAGATCGATGCGATGGTGGCACTCGAGCGGGACTTCGTCCTTCAGCAGGCGGACGGCACCTACTACACGCTGACCAATGTGGACCGCGGCGTGAAGGCCCGCTATGCCCTGCAAGAGGCGACCGCGACAGGGACGGTCAACAAGTTCTACAAGGCGATGGAAGTCGATACGCTGCAGGTCGGCGGCAAGACCGTCTGGTCAGTCGAGATGCAAGAAAAACTTGGCATGGAATTGAGAAAGAAACTCTATTCAAACCCGTGAGGCTCGTCGAAGCACTTGAGCAAGTACCACCGTCGATGAACGTCGTCCGCCCCGAAGGCAGATCTTTTTTCCCTCAGCGTTGAGGGGCTGGCTTTGCTGGGCGGACCCTCCTCACTGGCGGGGGCAGACAAGACACAGTCTCCTCCAGCCATGTTGTCTGGGCGGAGGAGCGGGGAGCGATCATGCTGAATCAACGAGCGCCACTTGCGTTTGCCATCTCCACCCCAGTTTCGCGCGGCGTCCTGAGGGCTGCCGCGACATTCATGGGGCTACTGCTTGCCCTGTGGGCTTGGGCGAATCCCGCCCGCGCAGCCGACACCGGGGCGAACGTGGCGACACTCGTCGAGGTTGCAGGCATGCCTTTGGCGCCCGAGTTCTCGCTTACCGACACCGAGGGAAAGCTTCACCGCCTGTCCGAATACCGCGGCCGGGTGGTGGTGGTGAACTTCTGGTCCGTGTGGTGCGCGCCCTGCCGCAAGGAAATGCCGGCGATGCAGAACGCCTGGGAGCAGGTGCGCGAGCGCGATGTCCTGTTCCTCGGCGTCAATTTCGAGGACCGGCCCGACCAGGTGGCCCAATTCTTCACCAAGATTTCGGTGGATTTCCCGATTCTCCTCGGCGGCGACCGCGACATGCTGAAGTCCTGGTCCGTCAAGGGCCTGCCCACCACTTACGTGATCGACCAGCAGGGACGGCTGCGCTACCAGGTGGTTGGCGAATATCACTGGGACCAGCCTGTCGCCCTAGAGACCCTGATGTCTCTGCGTGGCGGGTCAAACTAGGCAGATTCGATTCATTCCGTGCAAGCTTGCGGCGGGAAGCGCCGTGACGCCCCCCGTGCATCTCAACCGCCGCTCAGCGCCGCGACGATCATGACTTCCGCGCCCGGGCCGAGCGGCGCTCCGAGTGACTTGAGCGGCGCACCGTCGGCAAAGATGCGGATATGCGGACGGATGCGCTCCTGCTCGTCGATCATGCGAAAGCGGATGCCGGGGTAGCGTGCGTCCATCTTGTCGAGCAGGTCGCCCAGGCTCACCGCCGCGCACTCGATGCGCCCGCGCCCCTCGGTATAGGAATGCAGCGGACTGGGTATGAGCACCGTCATGCGCCACCCGTCACGGCGGCGACCGACAGGATGGCGGGCAGGTGGCGCAGCATCGGCGACCAGTTGCCGCCCTCGTCCCTGCTCATCCAGATCTCGCCACTGGCCGTACCGAAATAAACGCCCACCGGATCGCGATCGTCGGCGCAAAGCGCCTGGCGTTTGACGCTGAACCAGGCGTTTTCGGGCGGCATGCCGCGGTCCTGGCGCAGCCAGGTCGAGCCGCCATCCCTCGAGCAGTACACCGCTGGCCGCCCGCCGGGGCTCGTGCGCGGCCAGACGTCGGTGCCGTCCATCGGGAACACCCACAAGGTGTCGGGATCGCGCGGGTGCAGCGCGAGCGAGAAGCCGATATCACCGATGTCGGTCGGCATCGATCGTCCGATCCGCACCCACTCTTGTGCGGGGCGATCGAGGCGGTACAGACCGCAGTGGTTCTGCTGGTAGAGACGGTCGGGGTTCCGGGGATGCAATGCCAGGGCATGCGGATCGTGGCCGAACTCAGGGTTCGGCTCCGGGAGGAAATTCGCCTCCACCCCGCGGTTCAGGGCGCGCCACGAGGCGCCACGGTCGGTGCTCTCGAACACGCCACCGCTCGACAGCGCGACATACATGTGCGCGGCGTCGCGCGGGTCGATCCTGATCGCATGAAGAATCGAGCCCTCGGGGACGTCCGTCACCTTGTCGGCGATCTGCGGATAGAGGCCCTCGTTGAATCCGGCGACCCCAGCCCAGGTCCTGCCCCCGTCTTCGCTGCGGAACAAGCCCACCGGCGAGCTTCCCGCATACCAGACGCCGGGTTCGCTCGCGTGTCCGGGGGCAAGGCAGAAGACGTGATCGACCACGCGCCCGGCCTCCCCTGCGGCGGCCCTGGCAAACGCGGGGGGTCGCACGGCTTCCTGCCAGCCGCCCTCGCCGCGATGCCGGCGATAGATCGTGGGGCCGATGTGCCCGGGCTTGGCGGCAAGCAGCAAGGTGTCGCCGTCGCGGGGATCGAGCGCGACATCGTTGACCATCGAGCCGAGGAAATGCGGACCGTCGAGCCGCCACTGGTTGCGGTCGCGGTCGCCATGAACGAGGAAAGCGCCCTTGCGGGTCCCGACCAGCAGGCTGACGCCACGCTTCACGCCGGCCGATTCCGTGCCGTTCATGGCGAGCCCCTCTGTGCTATCCAACAAAGTTCATCATAGATCGGGAACCTGCTGATTTCAGCATGCTGCCGGCGACCCGGGCGGGACCGACAGGGGAGGCGCCGATGCCCCGGTGCTGCCGCCGACTCGGTCAGTCATCCGGCCCGGCGCCTGTTGCGGCGGCAAGCACCCGCGGATCGACTGCCGGTTTTCGATATTCCTTCACCAGATCCTTGCCACCGAAGCTGAAGCTGCTGGGGCACTTCGCCTCGACCCGGTAGAGCACCCTGAACAACCACGCCAGGTAGGCCTGATCGCCCATGTTCTCGAAGGCCTCTCGCTGCAGTAGCGGGAGCTCGCGGAGGTCGCGCAGGATGGACAGAACGATGCCCTGCAGGATGTCCGGCCCGTAGAACACCTCGTCCAGGACATGCACGATGCGTTCGCTCCGGGTCGCGCCCGCTTCGTCGAGGATCTCGTGCTTCCAGCGCACCTTCCACCACTTACGGTCGTCGTCGATGTAGCTGGACCGGCGCACCAGGGTATCGCTGCCGCGCAGCTTGAGCGCCTGCAGCGTTTGCGAGCCGAGCGGTGCGAGCATGTCGTGAAGCGTCGCCCAGCCGTCGGCCAGCACCTGATCCATCGTGAACACGAACTGGACATCGCCATAGCGCGTATCCACGGCATCGTCGCCGACTTCGACCCGAAAGAACACGAAGTCTACGTCCATCTTCTGCCGAATGTCCGAGCGCGTGGTGAATCCCGAGGCGCCGAGGACATACCAGTCGAACAGGCTGTCGAGCGACCACAGCATGCCGACGTTGACGATGCCCTGCCGGCCGGTCCCGGAAGTCGCGTGCTTGAGCCGGAAGGGCAGGGCGAGGAGTCTTTCGTACAGTCCGCGTTCGTCGTCCGCAAGGGGGCGCAGGATGCGCCGCAAATGGCCGAGGTTGTTGCGCGATAGCGTCGGGATGGATTGCTCGCCCCAGACCCGGCCCTCGGCGACGGCACGACGGAAGATTCCGCCCTGCTTCAGTTTCTCGTACGCCCGGCGCGAGTAGAGGTACTTCATCACCTTCTGCACCTTGCGCACCTCGTCGCCGGTGTATGCCGTCCGGGCGGTGCGCGCGAAGCGCAGGTCGCGCCGGCTGCGCGACCGCCGGGCGTCGCCGTCCGCGTTCGCGGCGTCGGCGTCCTCGCCCCGATCCGGCTCGTCGAGTGCGTAATAGTCCTCACGCGCGCGCTGGACGATGGTGGCGAGGCTGAGCAGGCGGAGCGCGTGGTCGCGGAAGAATCCCGGCGCGCCACCGCCGCCCTCGCCGCGATAGGGGTCGAGGTCGACCAGCAACTCGCCGCCTGCCCTAGCCCGAGCGAAGGGCGCGAGCCGGTCGACGATCTCCTCCAGTGCGAAGAGATCGCGGGCGAAATCGTCCATGCCGAGCCCGCCGAGCAAGCGGTCGGCGATGTGCTCGGCCTGCCGCAACTGGTCCACGAACACCGACATGCGCATGCCGACGGCGGACGATCGTGGCCTGTTCGGGCTGGGCACGCGTTCTCAGGCCTCGCGGCCTAATCCGTTGCGCGGGTCGGTTGCCGGACTGCTCACTCGCGTCCCCCTCTCCTGCAAGACCGGTCTGTCGCTTCGCCGCCGGCGTTCTCGCCGCCCACTCGACCGGCCCGACCGGCCGTGCTTGCGGCACCTCATGCTGGCACCGCGACGGCATTGCCGCTCTCGGCGTCGACGAGCTGGACCCGCCACATCAGATCGTCGGCGCCGAGCCATGGCTGCGCGTCGTCGAAACGGTGCGAGATGCGATCGCGGCCGATCATGTCGGGCTCGAGCCGAGCCCGTTTCCTGCCGTCGACGACAAGGTCCCACCGGCCCTCCTGCAGCGGAGTCTTGAGCGCCAGTGCCAGGGCCTTGCTGTCGGGGTCGCCGACGATGGCGGTGATCCAGTTGCCCGGCGGCCCCTGGCGGGTCCCGGCGACACGGGCTGCAAGCGCGCGCTGGTAAAGGCTCTCGGACTCCTTGACGGCGACCTCGGCTGCGCGCAGGCGCACCTCCTGCGCGCGCATTTCCTCCGAATAGGGTTCGGTTGCGGGCAGGGCGCCGACTACCGCGTCCAGGTATAGCCCGCCGGAGGCGAGCAGCAGGGTATCCGGCTGGACGGGAGCCTTGCGGTCGATGCTGGCATGGCGCAGGCGCGCGGCGAGATCCTCCACGCGCGTCGTGAAGCCCGACGGCGCCCTGGCGCCACGGGCACGAGGGCCGGCGCCGAGCCGTGGCGCTGGCGGGGCCAGATTGAGCAAGCCCACCGATCGGCTCGCTGTCGCACCGGGGGTCGGATCGCTCGAGTGATTTGCCGCCGGCGCCCCCCTCGACGTGCTGCCGCCGAGGCGCTTCGGTGTCGCGGATGCCGTCGCGGCGTCGCCGTACTCCTGGCTGAGCAGGTGCTCGAGCGCCTCGACCACGCGCTCGAGATAGCCGTCCAAGGCCGAATCGTCGAGCTCGAACGGCAATCGGCTGCTGCGGAACTCCTGCACCACCTCGGGCAGGTCGGCAAGGCCGAAGCTCGCGGACTCGTACACGCCGCTGCCGGCGATGACCTCGACGCTCGGCACCACTTCGAACTCGAGTTCGTCCAGATAGATGCCGCCGGCGAACTGGTTGTGCAGGCGATAGAACATCAGGTTGAGCGCGCGGCCCTCGTTGATGTTGCGGATGGTGGCATTGGTCTCGTCCTTGTTCTCGACGGTGGTCTTGGCGCTGGACGTGGCCGTGACCTCCTGGCGCGACCGTCGGTTCACTGCTTGCGAGGCCTTCTTCGCGATCTTGCTCACCGACTGGGAGAAGTCCTTCAGCGACGTGTTGGTGCCTCCGCTGGCACTCGCCTCGCCGGTAACCCCCATGTAGCTCGCCGACACCGAGGTGCTGAACTGCAGGTTGGCCGAGCTCTCCTGTTCTGCCCGGGTCTGGTTTTCCATTTCCGAGGCGAGGTCGCTGGTCTCCGAGCTGCTGAGATCGAAGACCGAGGTGGAGGACTTGCCGACCGTCGTCTCCTGCGCATACGTCTTGGTCACCACCACAGCACGCTGCTCGCCGGGCGCGAGGTTGATGCTGCTGACCAGTTCGCCGATATGGCTCGATTGCCACACCATCCGGTAGGACAGCCCCTCGCGCAGCGACAGGCGCGGCAGCACGTTCGGCGCCACGCCGGGCAACGGATGCTTGAATACCGAGTACTTGGTCAACGCCGAGCGGCCGCTGATCGAATCCTCATGCACCGGCAGCATCACCACGCAGCGTTGACGGAAGCTCTCGTTGTATTCGCACTGCTCCATCACCGTGCGCAGCAGCATTCCGTCTGGGGTGACGAAGCCCGCAGGCCCCTTGCGGAACACGAACACGTCCTTGCCCTGCTGCCGAAGCTCGGTCTGGAGGTCGGAAACCGGGTCACGCGAGGTGTCCACTTTCTTGTAGTCGGCGACCACCGCCGTGTGCTGCTTGTTGTATGCCTGCGAACTGGTGGCGGTACCGACCCTGATGCCGAGGAACGTCTTCGGGGTATGCACCGTGCGCGTATGCCGGGTGGTCCAACTCGCGGTGCGACGGTACTGCGTGTAGATCTCGCCCGGGAGCACGGTCGTCGCCTTGGCGGCGCCGGGAAACTTGAAATCGTGCGCCTTCAGGAAGAGGTAGAAGCCCAGGTCGGCCGCCTGCGATACGAGTCGCTCCAGCCGGCGATCCACCTCGTATTGCCGCATCTGCAGACGCAGCGACCGCTCCTGCAAGTGCTCGATCGCATCCACGTCCAGGCTCTGGCCAATGATCTCCTCGATTGCCTTGGTGGTGGCCGTCGCGACATTGGCGTTCAGCTCGCCCGCGAACGTGCGCTGCAGCAACAATTCGCTGAACGCCCGATGAATGATCGCGGGACGCAGGTCGATCTCAGAGAATTCGGTGTAGAAGGACTTTGCCGCTTCCGCGCTGGAGAACACCAGCTCTACACCCTCCACCCGCTTCCAGGCCTCCTCGTAGGCGTCGATCGAGGTGAGCTGCTCGTGGGCAAGCGTCTGGCCGTCCCGTGCCTGCAACAGATACCAGCGCCCACTGGCGTGCCGCAGGGCGATATCGCTCGGCGGCGTCTGTTCGTCCGGGCAGGTGATGGCCTCGGCGGCCGGC
>JBFGUQ010000123.1:0-7004 GCA_041565515.1 Rhodocyclaceae bacterium
CGCCTTGCTCGCGGTTGCGAATCGTCGTCCGTCGTCCGGCTGGCGCAGGGCCAGGAGCGCTCAAATGCCGTGCAAGCTTACCGAAATCGCGACCGATGTCTTCCGCCTGTCGAGCTTCCATCACGGGTTCGGCATCCAGTTCAACCAGTTTCTCGTCAGGGATGACGAGCCCTTCCTGATGCATACCGGATTCCGCAGCATGTTCCAGACGACGCTCGAGGGCGTGAGTTCGCTCATCGATCCGAAGCAGTTGCGCTGGATCGGCTTCAGCCATTTCGAATCCGACGAGTGCGGCGCGCTCAACGACTGGCTGGGGGCGGCGCCGAACGCACAGCCGCTGTGCGGTGTCGTCGGTGCGATGGTGAACCTGGGCGACTTCGCCGATCGCGCGCCGCGCGCCCTCGAGGACGACGAGGTGCTGGAGACCGGCCGCCACCGCCTGCGCTATCTCGCCACTCCGCACGTGCCGCACGGCTGGGACGCGGGCTTGTTCTTCGACGAGGGCGAACGCACGCTCTTCTGCTCGGATCTCTTTTTCCAGCCCGGCGACCCCGACCCGATCGCAGGCAGCGAGATCGTCGAGCTTGCGCGCGATTCGATCCAGGGCGCCCTTGCCGGGCCGCTGGCGCGGGACATGCCCTACACGCCTTACACCGACGGCACGCTGCAACGGCTCGCAGCGCTCGAACCAGGAGTCCTGGCGGTGATGCACGGATCCTCGTTCGCCGGCGACGGCCGCAAGGCGATCCTCGGCCTCGCCGCGGTGGTCAGGGATCTCCTTGGCCGCGGCGGGGATGCTTCCTGAGGGGTGTGCAGACACGGGCCCCCGGCTCGACCCGCCGGGTCCCGAGAGCCTGCGCGCATGAAGCGACCGCCCTTGGGCGTGACCGGGCCGCGTCGAAGGGCCCTGCCCTTGTATGGCGGGCACCGGGAATACTTCGCCGACATCGCCGGGGTCGGGTTATAACGCGGCAACGAGTTTGCCTCCAGGAGACACAGCTTCATGAACCTGCTTCGACACCTCTCGCTCGCCTGCATTTCCTTTGCCACCGCCCTGGTCGCCACCGCAGCCACGCCAGGCGTGAGCGAACGTGAGATCGTGGTCGGCACGATCTCCGACCTGTCCGGCCCGATCGCACTGCTGGGCGTGCCGGTGCGCGACGGCATGCTGATGCGCTTCGAGGACGCCAATGCCGTCGGCGGCGTGCATGGGCGCAGGATCCGCCTGGCAGTCGAGGACGCGGGCTACGATCCGAAGCGGGCGGTGCTGGCGGCGCGCAAGCTCATCCAGCGCGACCGGGCCTTCGCCTTCATCGCCAACATGGGCACGCCGGTGGTGATGGCGACGATGCCGCTGGTGCTCGAGGCCGGCCGCCTGCACCTGTTCCCGTTCTCGCCGCACGAATCGACCTACCTGCCGCTGCATCCGCTGAAGTTCCAGAACTTCGCGCCCTACCAGAGCTACATGGAGGCGGCGACCCGGCACATGGTGCAGACCAATGGCTACAAGCGCAGCTGCCTGCTGTATCAGGACGACGACTACGGGCTCGAAGTGATGAAGGGCGTCGAGGCAGCCCTCGGCAAGCTCGGGCAGGCGCTGGTGGAACGCACGAGCTACAAGCGCGGCGCCACCGACCTCTCCAGCCAGATCGCCCGCCTGCGCGCTGCGCGCTGCGACTTCGTCGTGCTCGCCACGGTGGTGCGCGAGACGGTGGCGGCGATGGCCGAGGCGCGCAAGACCGGCTGGGACGTCGACATGCTCGTCACCGCCTCCGGCTACTCGGCACAAACCCACGAGCTCGGCGGCCAGGCGGTGGAGGGCCTGTACGGCGTCAGCGTCCTGCCCCACCCCTACGCCGCGGGCGCGAACAAGGCCCTGGCCGCCTGGATCGAGCGCTATCGCCAGCGCTTCGACGCCGAGCCGAACGTGTGGAGCGTGATGGGCTATACGCTGGCCGACATGTTCGTGCGCACGGCCGACGTGGCCGGGCCCAATCTGACGATCGAAGGTTTCGCGCGCACCCTGGAACGCATGGATTTCACCCGCGACTTCTTCGGCAGTCCGGACTACCGCTTCAGCGCCACCGACCACCTCGGCAATCGCCACGGCCGCCTGGCGCAGATCCGCAACGGACGCTGGGAGTTGATCACCGACTATCTGAAGTAAGCTATCGCGATGAGCGCACAACGCACGATCACCGTCGCCCTCACCGGGGCCTCCGGCATGCCCTACGGCCTTCGTCTGGTCGAATGCCTGCTCGGCGCGGGCTGCCGAGTGTGGTTGCTGTACTCACAGGTGGCGCAGATCGTCGCGCGGCAGGAGATGGACTGGAACCTGCCCGGACGCGCCGCCGAGGTCGAGACCGAGCTGTCGGCGCGCTTCGGCGTGGCACCGGGGCAGCTAAGGGTGTTCGGCCGCGAGGAGTGGTTCGCCCCGCCCGCCTCCGGGTCGAACCCGCCCGAGGCGATGGTGGTGTGCCCCTGCACCATGGGCACGCTGGCGGCGATCGCCGGCGGCATGAGCCAGAACCTGATCGAACGTGCCGCCGATGTCGTCATCAAGGAAGGCCGCAAGCTCGTGCTGGTGCCGCGCGAGACGCCGTATTCGGCGATCCACCTCGAGAACATGCTCAAGCTCGCGCGCCTGGGCGTATCCATCCTGCCGCCGAACCCGGGCTTCTACAACCACCCCCGGACCGTCCAGGATCTGGTCGACTTCGTCGTCGCGCGCATTCTCGACCAGCTCGGCGTGGCGCACAGCCTGACGGCGCGCTGGGGCGAGGAGGCCTGAGCCATGGCCGAAGCCGTCCGCCTGCCGCTGTTCCCGCTCAAGACGGTGCTGTTCCCGGGCGGGGTGCTGCCCTTGCGGGTTTTCGAGGCGCGCTACATGGACATGGTCACGCGCTGCATGCGCGAGTCCAGCGGTTTCGGCGTATGCCTGATCGCCGCCGGCGAGGAGGTGGGCGAGGCCGCCGTGCCGAGCGCGGTCGGCACCGAGGCCGTCATCGAACAGTGGGACATGGGCACGCCCGGCGTGCTGACGCTGGTCACCCGCGGTACACGCCGCTTTCGCATCGAAGACCACGAGGTCGAACACGACGGCCTGCTCGTGGGCCGGGTGCGCTGGCTGGTCGATCCGTCGCCACAGCCGGTCCCCGAGGCGCAGGCCGACGTGCTGCCGCTGCTGCGCGCGCTGGCATCCGAGGAGGCGGCGCGCCTGCCCGAGCCGCACCTGTTCGACGATGCCGGCTGGGTGAGCGCGCGCTACGCCGAGATGTTGCCGATCCCGCTCGCTGCCAGGCAGCAGTTGCTCGAGCTCGACGACGTCCTCAGCCGCCTCGAGATCGTCCAGCAGTACCTGCGCCAGCACGGCCTGCTGCGCACCAGCGGCTGATCACGGCGCGAACGGGTCGGGCGTCGCCAGGGCGGCGAGAATGCGCCGCACCGGCGTCGGCAGGGCGGCGCCGTCGATGCCGGCGAGCGGCTGCCAGAGGCGCTCGCCTTCCATCGCCAGCGGCGTGACCTCCGCTGCATGCAGGCGATAGGGCTGCAAGTCCAGCACGAAGTGGGTGAAGGCATGGGTGAGCGGGCTGAGCGCTTCGGCGCCGGCGCTGCGAACCCCGAGCGCAGATTGCGCCCAGGCGGCGACATCGCCGTGCTCGGCGGGGATCTCGGGCAGGGCCAGCAGTCCGCCCCAGATGCCGCTCGGCGGACGGCGCTCGAGCAGGACCGAAGCCTCGCGCACGATCACCGCGACGCGGGCGCTGCGCCGCGGCACCGCCTTTCTCGGCCGCGCACCGGGGAGTTCCGCGACACGGCCCTCGCGCCGGGCGACGCAGTCGTCGAAGAACGGGCAGCGCCCACAGGCCGGCTTGCCTCGGGTGCACAAGGTGGCACCGAGATCCATCTGGGCCTGGATGTAGGTGGCGATGCCGCGCTCGGGCAGCAGGGCTTCGGCCAGTTCCCACAGGCGCTTCTCCACCGCCTTGTCGCCGGGAAAGCCGTCGACGCCGAACGCGCGGCACAGCACGCGCCTGACATTGCCATCGAGGATCGCGCCGCGCTCGTCGAAGGCGAAGGCCGCGATCGCCGCGGCGGTGGAGCGGCCGATCCCGGGCAAGCCGGCGATCTGCGCCGCGCTGCCGGGAAAGCTGCCGCCGTGCTCGGCGATCACCTGCCGGGCGGCGCGGTGCAGGTTGCGGGCGCGGGCGTAGTAACCGAGTCCGCTCCACAGCGCCATCACCTCGTCCACCGGCGCCGCAGCGAGGCTGGACAGGTTGGGGAATCGCGCCAGGAAGCGCTGGTAGTAGGGGATCACCGTGTCGACCTGGGTCTGCTGCAGCATGATCTCCGACAGCCAGATGCGGTAGGGGTCGCGCCCGCCCTGCCAGGGCAGGTCGTGGCGACCGTGTTCCCCGTGCCATGCGATCAGGCGGCGGGCGAATTGGCTCGGGCCAGTGCTCATGTTCGAATCGTTTCCAGTCTTTGCGGCGGTCCGCCGACCGGCCGACACTCGACGCGCCTGCCGTGCGCGGCGATAATTCAACGCCTGCTCAAATTCTTCCAGCCGCGGCTCGGACCGCGATAAAGGTCGTTCCTCACCCCATGTCCCAGCAGAATTTCTCCGGCGAGGATTTCTCCCGCCGCTTTCGCAACGCCCTCGGCATGTTCGCCACCGGGATCACCGTGGTGACCATGCGTACGCCAGAGGGCGAGCCGATCGGCCTGACGGTGAATTCCTTCAACTCGGTGTCGCTCGATCCGCCGCTGGTCGTCTGGAGCCTGGCGAACGACCTGCCCAGCCGTCCCCTGTTCGAGGCCTGCGAATACTACGCGATCAATGTGCTGGCGGACGACCAGATGGCCCTGTCTGCGCGCTTCGCCAGTCGTGCGGGGGACAAGTTCGCCGGGCTCGATTTCGAGGATGGGGTTGCCGGAGTGCCCCTGTTGCGGGGCTGTTGCGCCCGCTTCGAGTGCCGCAACACGGTGCGCCACGACGGCGGTGACCACGTCGTCTTCATCAGCGAGGTGGTCAGTTTCGACCGCGAGGAGCGCGAGCCGCTGGTCTACCACGCCGGCGCCTACCGCCGACTCGCTCCCTGAGTCGCGCCGCTTCCCTTATTTCGGCGCGGGCGGCTCGCCGTCCTCGTCCACGAGTTCGATCCGGTACGGCACCGCGGGGTCGATCGCGAGCGCCAGCGCCGACAGCCGCATCAGCGCGGCTTCGCGCTCGCCGGCTTCCCAGCCGGTGGCTTCATGGGCAAAGGCGCCATTCGGGTGGAAATTCCAGTCGTCGGGCGTGACGACCACGCATTCGGCGAGCCGCCCGTCGGCCATCCGCAGCCAGCAAAGCAGCACGCCCTGCGCCGTCTCGACGCGCGCGAGCCCTGCACCGGGGCCGGTCGGGGCGGCCTCGGCGAGCGGTGGAAGCTCGTCGATCAGTGGATGACGCATGCGGCTCGCGCACTCCGCCAGTTCGATGACCTTGGCGAACAGGCGGCCGGAGATCCTGTGGCCGCGGTTCAGCAGCAGATTTACCAGCGGCGAGTCGGCGTGGCGGGCGAGGGGGCCGGTTTCGGCAGGGGCGCCAGCGAGCGTCGGCGCGGCCGCGAAGCCGGCCTCGGGCCAGCTGGAAACGGCCGCCCACTGCGCCGCGCTGCGTGATTCGAGCAGGGGCACCGTACCGCCTTCGGGCGCTTGCGCGGCGCCGATTCCGATCAGCTCGACGAGCACCGACCCCAGGCTGCCGCCGGCGTCGGCGCGCTCGACGAAGTCGGCGAGGCCATGCGGCAGGCGGAAGCGGTTGAAGAAGCCGCCGAGCAACTCACGCGCGAGCAGGTCGAGGATGTCGCCGCCGAGCGCGAATCGGGCCTCCGGCTCGGAACAGTTCAGCAGCCGGCGGCGGAATTCGCCGTAGCGGTTGCGGCGCACGTCGAGGCCGACGAGCCTGGGCCAGTCGATCAGCAGGCGCGCGAGATGTTCGTTGGCGGCTTCGGCGGCGAGTTCGCGTTCGAGGGCGACTTGCGCCGCGTGATCGGGCAGCGCCTCGCCGAGCGCGCTCGCCGCGGCGAGGCCGATCGCGCAAGCGAACGCATGCGGGCTCGCGGTGCCGAGGCTGGCCATCCGGTTCGAGGCCTGCACCGCATCCAGCCCGGCCAGGGCCGTGGTATCGATCGGGGCAGGGCGGCTCACAGCCACCGAGCGCAAGACACCCGCGCCGCGCCGGGCGGTGAAGTGCATGGCGTCGTCGTCGGGATCTGCCGCGTGCTGCATGGGTGCGTTCTCTGGCGTGTACCGGATCAGAGTTGAAGCATAGCGCTTGTCGGTCGGTGGCGCGCCGTCAGGACCGGGGCTTGCCGTTCGGCACTCCCGTGTCGCCGTCCCGGTTTCCTTCCCCGGCGGCCTGCAGGTGCACCGCCAGCCAGACCGTGGCGGGCGCGGTCGATTCCACACGGTGACGGCGACGGGCGGGAATCAGCAGCCAGTCGCCCGCCTCCATCGTCCGCCGCTCGCCGTCGTCGAAGCCGAGTTCGGCGCGGCCGCTGAGCACCATCACCCATTCGTCCGCGGGCTGGTCGAACCAGAAACCGGCCGGGCTGGCGTGGCCGTGCGAGACGATGCGCTCGATGCGCGCGCCGGGCCGGTCGAGCAGGGTGTGGAAGTCCTCGTCGGGTCCGGGCGGGGGCAGGTTGGCGAGGAGGTTGCCGCAGCGGTCGTCGACAGGCATGGCGCGGCCGCTTCAGGCCTGCTGCCTGACATCGACGACGCGGATGCCGGGGATGTGATGCAGGTGGTCGGCGGACAGGCGGAACACGGTGTTCGGCGTGCCCGCCGCGGCCCAGATCGGGTCGATGTTCCACAGCGCGCGGTCGACCAGCACGGTGACTTCCCCGGCATGGCCGACCGGCGCGACGCGCAGGGATTCCTGGTGGATCAGCCGCCGGGATCCGTCACGCCACCGCACTTTCACGAGACCGAGCAGTTCCAGGTCTTCATTGGTGGCA
>JBFGUQ010000124.1:0-6957 GCA_041565515.1 Rhodocyclaceae bacterium
AAGGAACTACTACTCCTGACCCGCCTCGACCACGGTGAGCGCGGTCATGTTGATGATGCGGCGCACCGTCGCGGACGGGGTCAGGATGTGCACCGGCTTGGCCGCGCCGAGCAGGATCGGGCCCACGGTCATGCCCTCGCCCGCCGCGTTCTTGAGCAGGTTGAAGGCGATGTTGGCCGCATCCAGCGTCGGGAAGATCAGCAGGTTGGCGTCCTCGCGCATGCTCGCATTGGGGAAGATCTGCAGGCGATGGCGGGCATCCAGGGCCGAGTCGCCATGCATCTCGCCCTCCACCGGCAGCTCCGGATGGCGCTCGTGCAGCAGGCGAAGCGCGGTGCGCATCTTCTCGGCAGTCGGCGAGTCGGCCGAACCGAAGGACGAGTGCGACAGCAGCGCGACGCGGGGTTCGATGCCGAAACGCTTCATCTCCTCGGCCGCAAGCAGCGTCATCTCCACGATCTGCTCGGGCGTCGGATCGTAATTGACATAGGTGTCGGCCAGGAACAGCGTGCGCTCGGGCAGGCTGAGCACGTTGACGGTGTACAGGTGATTGACGCCCTCGCGCCGCCCCAGCACCGTCTCGACGAACTCCCGGTGCAGGCGATGCATGCCGTAGGTGCCGCAGACCAGGCCGTCGCCATAGCCGAACTTCAGCAACAGCGTGCCGATCAGCGTGGTGCGGCGGCGCACCTCCTTCTTCGCATACTCGACCGACACGCCCTTGCGCTCCATCAGCGCGTGGTAGTGGCTCCACAGTTCCTGGAAGCGCGGGTCGGAATCCGGGTTGACGAGCTCGAAATCGCGATCCACTGCCATGCGCAGGCCGAAGCGCTCGATGTTGTTGGCCACGACCTCGGGGCGTCCGATCAGGATCGGTCGCGCCAGACCCTCGTCGACAACGGTCTGCACCGCGCGCAACACCTTCTCCGACTCGCCCTCGGAGAAGATGATCCGCTTCGGGTTCATGTGGGCGGCGGCGAACACCGGCTTCATCAACAGGCCGGAGTGCCACACGAAGTTGTTGAGCTGGGCGCGATAGCCGGCCCAGTCGGTGATCGGGCGCGTCGCCACGCCCGAGGCGATCGCCGCCTCGGCCACCGCCGGGGCGATCTTGACGATCAGGCGCGGATCGAAGGGGCGCGGGATGATGTACTCCGGCCCGAAGCCGCCGACCTTCTCGCCGTAGGCGGCGGCGACGATGTCGCTTTGCTCGACGCGCGCGAGCTCGGCGATCGCCTTCACCGCGGCGAGCTTCATCTCGTCGGTGATCGTGGTCGCGCCGACGTCGAGCGCGCCGCGGAAGATGAAGGGGAAGCACAGGACGTTGTTGACCTGGTTCGGGTAGTCCGAGCGGCCGGTGCACATCATCGCGTCGTCGCGCACCGCCTTGACCTGCTCGGGCATGATTTCCGGGGTCGGGTTGGCGAGGGCCAGGATCATCGGCCGCGCGGCCATCTTCGCCACCATCTCGGGCTTGAGCACGCCGCCCGCGGACAGCCCGAGGAACACGTCGGCGCCCTCGATGATTTCCGCGAGCTTGCGCGCGTCGGTCTTCTTCGCGTAGCGCGCCTTGATCGGGTCCATCAGCTCGGTGCGGCCCTCGTAGACCACGCCCTCGATGTCGGAAACCCAGATGTTCTCGACCGGGATGCCCAGCATCACCAGCAGCTCCAGGCAGGCCAGCGCCGCCGCGCCCGCGCCCGAGGTCACCAGCTTGACCGTCTTCAGATCCTTGCCCTGCAGGTGCAGGCCGTTGAGCACCGCCGCGCCGACCACGATCGCCGTGCCGTGCTGGTCGTCGTGGAAGACCGGGATCTTCATGCGCTCGCGCAGCTTCTTCTCGATGTAGAAGCACTCGGGCGCCTTGATGTCCTCGAGATTGATGCCGCCGAACGTGGGCTCGAGCGCGGCGATCATGTCGATCAGCTTGTCGGCGTTGGGCTCGTCGACCTCGAGGTCGAAGACGTCGATGCCGGCGAACTTCATGAACATGACACCCATGCCCTCCAACACCGGCTTCGCCGCCAGCGGGCAGATGTTGCCCAGGCCGAGCACTGCGGTGCCGTTGGTGACGACACCGATCAGGTTCGAGCGCGCGGTCAGGTTGGCGGCCTCGGCCGGATCTTCGACGATCGCGTCGCAGGCGGCAGCCACGCCCGGCGAGTAGGCCAGGGAAAGGTCGCGCTGGTTGGAGAGCACCTTCGTCGGCGTCACCGAGATCTTCCCCGGGCGCGGATGGCGGTGGTAATCGAGCGCCGCGGCGCGAATCAGTTCATCCATGGCTGTCTTCCGTGTCGTTGATGTTGTGCTTGTGTCGCTTGTGTCGCTCTTGTCATCGCGCCGGCGGATCGCAACCGCGGCTGTACCGGTCGATGCGGGCATCGAGCGCCCACCTGTCGGCTTGACTTCCGGGCATCGGCGCAGCTAATCGCACTCGCCGCGGACTGTCAATGCGGGACAACCTCGGTATCGCCCTGTCTGCGCAGGCGCGGAGCTCGACAATCCACGGCGCCGCCGAGCGCCGGGATCCACCCGGACAAGCGGGACCGCGCAAGGATACGCCCGCCGCTATCATTCCGCATCACGGAATAACCTTCCAGAGCTTGAAATCGACCGCCGTCAGCTTGCAGCATGCGGCAGCAACCGGGGCGCGTGTTCTCGCGCGCCCCGGCTGCGTGGCATAATATTAGGCTTTCGCCGACTGGAAAGCCGCTAGTGGTTTCCACAGTCGCGCCGCGGCGTGCGCCATGCGCACGCTCTCGCAGCCCGCTGACCGCCAGGCGTCGATGGCCGTCACGTCGGGGATGGTTTCGCTTCAGCACACGGGAGAGTTGTTCACCATGAGTCAAAGCCACGCCGATGCGGCCATTGCCGCAGCACCCGATTACGTACGCCACCAGGGCCTGAAGGAATGGGTGGGCGAAATCGCCGCCCTCACCGAGCCCGACCGCGTCGTCTGGTGTGACGGCTCGCAACAGGAGTACGACCGCCTCTGCGCCGAGATGGTCGAGTCCGGCATGCTGATCAAGCTCAATCCCGAGAAGCGCAAGAACTCCTACCTCGCCTGGTCCGACCCGTCGGATGTCGCCCGCGTCGAAGATCGCACCTTCATCTGCACCGAAGACAAGGCCGACGCCGGCCCCACCAACAACTGGGAAGACCCGAAGGTGATGCGCGAGACCCTGGACAAGCTGTTCAAGGGTTCGATGCACGGGCGCACGATGTACGTCATCCCGTTCTCGATGGGGCCGCTCGGCAGCCCGATCGCGCATATCGGCATCGAGATCTCCGACAGCCCCTACGTCGTCACCAACATGCGCACGATGACGCGCATGGGCCGCGGCGCGCTCGACGTGCTCGGCACCGAGGGCGAGTTCGTGCCCTGCGTGCACAGCGTGGGCGCCCCGCTCGCCCACGGCGAGAAGGACAGCCGCTGGCCGTGCAACCCGACGACCAAGTACATCGTCCATTTCCCCGGCACGCGCGAAATCTGGTCCTACGGCTCGGGCTACGGCGGCAACGCCCTGCTGGGCAAGAAATGCTTCGCGCTGCGCATCGCCTCGACCATGGCGCGCGACGAAGGCTGGCTGGCCGAGCACATGCTGATCCTCGGCGTCGAGAGCCCGGAGGGCGAGAAGACCTACGTCGCCGCCGCCTTCCCGTCCGCCTGCGGCAAGACCAACTTCGCGATGCTGATCCCGCCCAAGAGCTTCGACGGCTGGAAGATCACCACGGTCGGTGACGACATCGCCTGGATCAAGCCGCGCAAGGGGGCGGACGGCACCACCCGCTTCTACGCCATCAACCCCGAAGCCGGCTTCTTCGGCGTCGCCCCCGGGACGTCGGAGAAAACCAACTTCAACGCCATGGCGACGCTGAAGGAGAACATCATCTTCACCAACGTCGCCCTGACCGACGACGGCGACGTGTGGTGGGAAGGCATGAGCAAGGAAGCGCCGGCCCACCTCGTCGACTGGCAGGGCAAGGACTGGACGCCGGAGATCGCGAAGGAAACCGGGCGCAAGGCCGCGCATCCGAACTCGCGCTTCACCGCGCCCGCCGGCCAGTGCCCGTCGATCGACCCCAAATGGGAAGACCCCGCCGGGGTGCCGATTTCGGCCTTCATCTTCGGCGGCCGTCGCGCCACCACCGTGCCGCTCGTGTACCAGGCCTTCAACTGGAACTTCGGCGTGTACATGGCCGCCACCCTGGGCTCGGAGACCACCGCCGCCGCCTTCGGCGCGCAGGGCGTCGTGCGTCGCGACCCGTTCGCGATGCTGCCCTTCTGCGGCTACCACATGGGCGACTACTTCAACCACTGGCTGCGCATGGGTCACGTCATCGAGGAGACGCCAAAGATCTTCTGCGTGAACTGGTTCCGCACCAACGACAAGGGCGAGTTCATGTGGCCCGGCTTCGGCGAGAACATGCGCGTGCTGAAGTGGATCGTCGACCGCTGCAAGGGCCGCATCGCCGCCAAGGAAACCACGCTCGGCTGGATGCCGCGCTTCGAGGACCTCGACTGGACTGGCACCGAACTCGGCAAGCAGGAATTCGAGGCGCTGACGCGCGTCGATGCAGAGGCCTGGCAGAAGGAACTCGGCCAGCACAAGGAATGGTTCGACAAGCTGCAGGACCGCCTGCCGCGCCAGCTGGTGCTCAAGCGCGAGCTGTTCGAACTGGCCTTGAAGAGCGACTGACGGTCACGATCGTCGATGCAAGAGCGCCGCAGGTCGGCGCTTTTGTTTTTATGATTGAGGTCCTCGCCTCGCCCAGGTACGAACGATGCCCAAGCTCTCGCGCCGCGCCGCCGACATCCAGCCCTTTCAAGCCATGGAACTGCTGCGCCGGGCGCGCGAGCTCCAGGCCCAGGGTCGCGACATCATCCACATGGAGATCGGCGAGCCCGACTTTCCCACGCCGCAGCCGGTGATCGACGCCGCCACCCGATTCGTCGCCGGCGGCGACGTGCACTACATCTCCGCGCTCGGTCTCCCGGCGCTGCGCGAGGCGATCGCGCGCCACTATCAGGAGCGCTTCGGCACCGACGTCGCGCCCGAGCGCATCGTCGTCACCGCCGGCGCCTCGGGCGCGCTGATGCTGGCACTGGCCGCGATCGTGGATCCGGGCGACGAATGGCTGCTGCCCGACCCCGGCTACCCCTCGAACCGGCACATCGTCCGCGCCTACGAGGGCGTCGGGCGCGCCCTGCCGGTCGATGCCGCCAGCCGCTATCAGCCCACGGCGGCGCAGGTGGACACGGCCTGGGGCGAGCGCACGCGCGGCCTGATCGTGGCGACGCCGTCGAACCCGACCGGCACCCTGCTGAGCGTCGACGAGATCGCCGCGCTGCACGGCGTCATCCGTCGGCGCGGCGGGCTGCTGCTGGTCGACGAGATCTATCAGGGCTTGAGCTACGGCGTGGAAGCCGCCACGGCGCTGGCGCACCCGGGCATGAACGCCGCGGACGACGTCTTCGTGGTGAACAGCTTCTCCAAGTATTTCGGCATGACCGGATGGCGCCTGGGCTGGCTGGTGGTGCCGCCGGGCTTCGCGCGCGAGATCGAGAAGCTGGCGCAGCATTTCTACATCTCGCCCTCGGCACCCGCACAGCACGCCGCACTCGCCGCGCTGGCCCCGGCCACGCGGGACATCCTGGAAGCCCGCCGCGACGAATTCGCCAGCCGCCGCAACACCCTGATGCCTGCATTGCGCGACATCGGCTTCACCATCGCTACCGAACCGCAGGGCGCGTTCTACATCTATGCGGATGTTTCGGCGCTGGCCGAAGATTCCGAGGCCCTCGCCCGCCGCATGATCGAAGAGGCCGGCGTCGCCGCGACGCCGGGGCTGGACTTCGGCCACCACCTGCCGCGGCGCCACCTGCGCATCGCCTACACGACGCGCGAGGCCCGCCTGCTCGAGGCCGCCGAGCGCATCGCCCGCATGCTGCGGGGCTGACGCTTCAGCCCGCCGGGGAGGCGGCCTTGTTGCTGACCAGGGACTCGCGCCCGGCGGCCGCGCGCAGCCGCTTCTTGACCGACATCACCTTGCGCGTGTACCGCGCCTGCGGATCCTTCAGCGCGCCATTGTAGTACTGCAGGGCGCGCTGCATGGTGCCGTAGCGCTGCAGGCCTTCGTGCAGGACCTTGATCCCGACCTGGACGTTGAACTCCGGGTCGAAGAGCGCGTTCTTGCCGCGCTTACCGCCCATCTTGTCCTTGTGATACCTGGGAATCACCTGCATCAGGCCGAGGGCACCCATATTGCTCTGGGCCTTGGGATTGAAGCTGGACTCGACCGCCATGATGGCCACGATCAGCAGCGGATCGATGCCGACGTCGCGCGCCGACTCCTCGGCCGTGGCCAGCACCGGCTCGAGCATGTCGGCCGAGACCCGGTACTTGTCCGCGACCCAGTCGCGCACCCGCGCCATCTCCTGCGAGAGACCGTCGTCCTCGTCGAGCGTCGGCAGCGCCTGCCAGATCCGCGCCGCGGTCGACCGGCCGGCGACCTGCACCACCGGGTGACGCACAGCCGCGGTCTGACGCGCCACCACGGCATGCTCCGCCACGGCTGCCATGGCGGCCTCGCTCGCAGTCGGAGCCTGACGCGCCTGTACGCGCGTGTCGGCGTAGTTGAGCCCGAGCGGACGGGCGCCTTCGCTCGCCACCACGCCCATGCCCATCAGGCCGATTGAAATTACCGCACCGTGGGCCAGGGTGAAGATCACTCCGCCCGCCTGACGCGCGAGCGCCTTGATTCGAGTTGCGTCTTTCATGGTGTCCTCCGTGCTGTGGCCGGAGCATGAAATCCATCGCCGTCCCCCGAAGGGCCAGCAGGCTCCGGCCTTGAAGGCCCGGAACGATCCGGCGTGGCGTAAAGGCCACACCCGCTCGTCTCATGCTCGGTCGCCAGTAGGTGTCAAGCCTGTCGCCGCAACCAGACGACAGACCC
>JBFGUQ010000125.1:0-6949 GCA_041565515.1 Rhodocyclaceae bacterium
CTCAAGGGCATTTCCGCCGGGGTGCAGAACAGCAACTTCTTCGTCACCACCACGCTCGGTCGCTACGTGCTCACGCTGTTCGAGGGCATTCCGCGCGCGGAACTGCCCTATTACCTGCACCTGATGGCCCACCTGGCGCGCCACGGCCTGCCGGTGCCGGGCCCGATCGCCAACCGTGACAACGAGTACCTCGGCACCCTGGAGGACCGTCCGGCGGTGCTGGTGATGCGCCTCTCCGGCGCCTCCGAGATGAACCCGACGCCGGAGCACTGCGCGCGCGTCGGCGCCATGCTTGCCGGCCTGCACCTGGCGGGGCAGTCCTACGGCCGGCGCCAGGAAAACCCGCGCGGCCCGGCCTGGCGCAGCGTCACCGCCGAGGCGGTGCGCGGCTTCCTGCCGGCCGACGAGCAGGCCCTGCTCGACGCCGAGATCGCCTTCCAGGCCGGCGTCGACATGGCCGCGCTGCCGACCGGCGCGATCCACGCCGACCTCTTCCGCGACAACGTGCTGTGGGACGGCGAACATATCGGCGGCGTGATCGACTTCTACTTCGCCGGCGACGACGCCCTGCTGTTCGACGTCGCCGTCACCGTGAACGACTGGTGCACCACGCCCGACGGGGCGCTCGATCCGGTGCGCACCGCCTCCCTGCTCTCCGCCTACGACGCCGAGCGCGCCTTCACCGCCGCCGAGCGCGCCGCCTGGCCGGCGATGTTGCGCGCGGCGGCGCTGCGCTTCTGGCTGTCGCGGGCGGCGGACTTCCACCTGCCGCGCGAAGGCGAGATGGTGCTGGTGAAGGACCCCGGCGAGTACCGCGACATCCTGCGCCTGCGCATCGCCGGCGTGCCGCCCTTGCCGGCGGCCGCAGGCGACGGCGCCACCCCGGTTTGAAACCGCTCGCCCCATCGGCTAGCATCGGACGCCTGAACGCCCGCAACCCGGCGGCGCCCCACCCTTGCCGCACATGAACGACCCCACCCGCCGCCATCCTCCCCCGCCCGTGCCCACCGCGGTCACGCCGGCGCACGCCCTGAGATGGCTCGCCACCGGCTGGCGGCTGTTCATGAAGGCGCCGGTGATCTGGCTTGCCCAGGCGCTGCTCTTCATCATCATTCTCACCGCGCTCGGCTTCGTGCCCCTCATCGGCTGGGCGGCGGCGCCGGTGGCGCTGCCGGTGCTCGCGGCCGGCATGGTCAGGGGCGCGCAGGCGCTCGACCAGGACACGCCGCTGCGCGTCGACCAGCTCTTCGACGGCCTGCGCAGGCATGCCGGCAACCTGTTGCTGGTCGGCGGCTTCCACCTCCTCGGTGCCCTGCTCGCGGCGATGGTCGCCGCGGCAATCGGCGGCAGCGCGATGCTCACCGGCATGATGGTCGGCGCCTTCGCCGGCATGGGCATGGCCGCCGGTGGCATGATGTTCGGCGTGCTCGTATTCACCGTGCTGTGGGGCCTGCTGATGATGGCGCTGTGGTTCGCCCCCGCGCTCGTCATGCTGCAGGACGTCGCGCCGCTCGAGGCCATGATGCTGTCGGCACAGGCCTGCTTCCACAACCTGCTCGCCTTCATCGTGCTCGCCGCCCTGCTCTACGTGCTGGTGTGGGTGGCGATGCTGCCCGCCGGCCTCGGCATGCTGGTGCTGGTCCCGGTGATCTCGGGCGCCCTGTACGCTGCATGGAAAGACACCTTCGCAACCTTGCCGGCGCTGCCGGCCCCAGCGGATCCCGCCCCTTAAGACGACACATGCAAGCAAACAAACTCCCGACGCAGCGCGGCTGGGCCTGGCTCCGCGAGGGCCTGGCGCTCTGGCGCCGCAACCCCGCGCTGCTCACCTTCGTCTCCTTCGGCTACCTGCTGTCGCTGCTGGTCATCAGCCTGTTCCCCTTCATCGGCCAGCCGATCGCCTCGCTGCTGATGCCGGCGCTGTCGCTCGGCGTGCTCAACGCCGCCCGTGCGGTCGACACCGGCCGCAAGGTCGGGCCCGACGTCCTGTTCTCCGGCTTCAAGTCCAACCTGCAGACGCTGGTGACGATCGGCGGCATCTACCTGATCGGCACCATGATCGTGCTGGTGCTCACCTCGCTCGCCGACGGCGGCACACTGATGCAGGTCATGAGCGGCGGACGCATGGACGAGGAGGCCGCCGCCGATCCGTCACTGAGCTTCGCGCTCATCGTCGCCCTCGTGTTGTCGACGCCGCTGATGATGGCCTACTGGTTCGCGCCCGTGCTCGCGGGCTGGTGGAAGATCTCCGCGCCGAAGGCGATGTTCTTCAGCTTCCACGCCTGCCTGCGCAACTGGCGCCCCTTCCTCGCCTACGCGATCGGCCTGACGATCTTCGGCGCCGTCCTGCCCGGCGTGCTCATCGGCGTCCTCGGCCTGATCTCGCCCACGCTGGCCACCCTCGTCTCGGTGCCGCTGCCGCTGATCCTCATCCCGGTGATGTTCGCCAGCTTCTACGTCAACGCACGCGAAGTCTTCGGCCTGCCCGACGGCAGCCGTGCGCACGAAGTCCTTGCCCCCAGGGTCGGCGACATCGACGTGCGCAAGGACGACCGTGGCAATGGCGACTGAGGGCAACGGCGGGCGGGCGACCGGCCCGCTCGGCCTGCTGGGCGGCACCTTCGACCCGATCCACCTCGGTCACCTGCGCCTGGCCGAGGAAGCGCGCGAGGTGCTCGGCCTGGCGCGGGTCCGCCTGATTCCCGCCGGCCGGCCGCCGCACCGCGGCGAACCGGGCTCCACCGCCGGGGACCGCCTGGCGATGGCGCGGCTGGCGATCGCCGGCAATCCGGCGCTGGAGGTCGACGACGGCGAGGTCCGCGCGCAGCACAAGAGCTACACGGTGCTCACGCTCGAACGCCTGCGCACCGAGCTCGGCGCCGGGCGGCCGCTGGTGCTGATCCTCGGCGCCGACGCCTTCGAGGGCCTGCCGGCGTGGCACCGCTGGCGCGAGCTGTTCGACCTCGCCCATGTCGCCGTGGCCAATCGTCCCGGCTACGCGCCGCATGACCGGCGCTGGCCGGCGACGCTGCCGGCCGAGCTCGACGAGGCCTGTCGCGACCGCCACACCACCGACCCCGCCCTGCTGCGCCGCGCGCCAGCCGGGCGGGTGATCCCCTTCGACATGACGCCGCTGGCGATCTCCGCGTCGCTCGTGCGCGACCTCGTGCGCACCGGCGCCAGCGTGCGCTATTTGGTGCCCGATTCCGTTCTCGACTATATTGGTCTGAATGGTCTCTATCGCTGAAACGCGCACCAAGAGCGCGCCGATCCATCCCCAACCCCGAACCAGGCCTCCGCACTTAATGGACACACCCACCCTGCAGCAGATCGCCGTCAACGCCCTCGAGGACATCAAGGCGCGCGACATCGAAGTCATCGACACGGCGAAGCTGACGCCGCTGTTCGACCGCATCATCGTCGCCAGCGCCGAATCCGGCCGTCAGACCCGTGCGCTCGCGCGCAACGTCCACGACAAGGTCAAGGAGGCCGGCGGCGAGGTGCTCAGCATCGAAGGCGAGGAGTCGGGCGAGTGGGTGCTGGTCGATCTGGGCGGCATCGTGGTGCACATCATGCAGCCCGCGGTGCGCAGCTACTACAAGCTGGAAGAGCTGTGGACCAGCGCGCCCGCCTCGCGTCGGCCCGCCTCGCCGGCAGAGAAGTGACTTGAAGCTGTTCGTCGTTGCCGTGGGCACACGCATGCCCGCCTGGGTGGAAGCCGGCTTCGACGAATTCGCCCGCCGCATGCCCCGCGAGCTGCCGCTGCAGCTCGTCGAGGTCAAGGCCGAGCCGCGCACCAGCGGCAAGACCGTGGAAGCGATGATGACGGCCGAGGCCGCCCGCATCGAGAGCGCGCTACCGACGCGCTGCCGACGCGTCGTCCTCGACGAGCACGGCGCCGACATCAGCACGCGCGAGCTCGCCCGCCGCCTCGAAGCCTGGCAGGCCGAGGGCGAAGACGTGGCCCTGATCGTCGGCGGCCCCGACGGCCTGGCGCCGGCGCTCAAGGCCGGCGCGGCCGAGTCGCTGCGCCTGTCCAGCCTCACCCTGCCGCATGCCCTGGTGCGCCCGCTGCTGGCCGAAGCCCTGTACCGCGCCTGGAGCGTGCTGCGCAACCACCCGTACCATCGCGAGTAACGCGGCGGCACCGGTGTGATGAAACGTCGGTAAGATATTGCGCCAACAGATGATGTCGCCTGCCGCACCCCAACCGCCCTGCCACCACGCCCCATGCCGCTGAATCCGCGCATCTACCTCGCCTCCAAGAGCCCGCGCCGGCGCGAGTTGCTGCGTCAGATCGGCGTGCAGTTCGACGTCCTGACCTTCCGCAGCGGCGAGCGCGGCGAAGATCCCGATGTCGACGAGACACCCCTGAAGGGCGAGAAGGCGGCGCGCTACGTCGAGCGCCTCGCCCTGACCAAGGCCGAGGCCGGCATGCGGCGGCTGATGTGGCGCAAGCTGCTGCGTCGGCCGGTGCTGTCGGCCGACACCGCGCTCGAGCTCGACGACGAGATCATCGGCAAGCCGGTCGATGCCGCCGATGCCCGCGCCATCCTCGCCCGCCTGTCGGGCCGCAGCCACCGCGTGCTCACCGCGATCGCGATGGCGGACGGCGAGCACATCCGCAGCGCGGTCGCGGTCAGCGAGGTCCGTTTCCGCAAGCTCGGCGACGACGACATCCGCCGCTACGTCGCCACCGGCGAACCTCTCGACAAGGCCGGCGCCTACGGCATCCAGGGCCGCGCGGCGATCTTCATCGAGGAGATCCGCGGCAGCTACTCCGGGATCATGGGCCTGCCCCTGTTCGAAACCGCCCAGCTCCTCGACGCCTTCGGCTATCCTCTTTAGCTTGCGCCGGATGAGCCATGCGCAATTGCGGTCCGCTGCAGTCCGCCATTGCGCATTTCCCATTGGCATGTCGAATCATGAGCATCGAGTTCCTCATCAACTTCACCCCGCAGGAGACGCGGGTCGCGATCATCGAACAGGGCGTCGTGCAGGAGCTGCACATCGAGCGCACCGCCAGCCGCGGCATCGTCGGCAACATCTACCTCGGCAAGGTCGTGCGCGTGCTGCCCGGCATGCAGTCGGCCTTCATCGACATCGGCCTGGAGCGCACCGCCTTCCTGCATGTGGCCGACATCTGGAGCGACCGCCAGAACGGCGAGACCGCGCGCCCGATCGAGCGCATCCTCGCCGAAGGCCAGAGCCTGCTGGTCCAGGTCCTCAAGGACCCGATCGGCACCAAGGGCGCGCGGCTCTCCACCCAGGTCAGCATCGCCGGCCGGCTATTGGTGTACCTGCCCCAGGAAAAGCACATCGGCATCTCTCAGCGCATCGAGGACGAGGGCGAGCGCGAGTCCCTGCGCGAGCGCCTCACCGCGCTCGTGCCCGACGACGAGCACGGCGGCTTCATCGTGCGCACGATGGCGGAATCCGCCTCGGATGCCGAACTCGGCGCCGACATCGCCTACCTGCGCAAGCTCTGGCGCGAGATCGGCACCACCGCCACCGGCGCCTTCCCGCCCAGGCTGCTGCACGAGGACCTCGGCCTCGGCCAGCGCGTGCTGCGCGACCTGGTCAATGACGAGACCACCCGGATTCGCGTCGACTCGCGGGAAAACTTCCAGAAACTGGTCGCCTTCGCCACCGAATACAGCCCCAAGGTGACCCCGCTGATCGAGCACTACAGCGGCGAGCGCCCCCTGTTCGACCTCTACAACGTCGAGGAGGAGATCCAGAAGGCACTCGCCCGGCGGGTGGATCTCAAGTCCGGCGGCTACCTGATCATCGACCAGACCGAGGCGATGACCACGGTGGATGTGAATACCGGCGGCTTCGTCGGCGCGCGCAACTTCGACGACACCATCTTCAAGACCAATCTCGAGGCCACCCAGACCATCGCCCGCCAGCTGCGGCTGCGCAATCTGGGCGGCATCATCATCATCGATTTCATCGACATGGAGCTGATCGAGCACCGCGAGATGGTGCTGGACGAGTTCCGCAAGGCGCTGTCGCGGGACCACACCAAGATGAGCATCAACGGCTTCACCGCGCTCGGCCTGGTGGAGATGACGCGCAAGCGCACGCGCGAATCGCTCGCCCACCTGCTGTGCGAGCCCTGCCCGACCTGCAGCGGCCGCGGCGAGGTGAAGACCGCGCGCACCGTGGCCTACGAGATCCTGCGCGAGCTGCTGCGCGAGGCGCGCCAGTTCAACGCCAAGGAGTTCCGCGTGCTCGCCGCGCCCGACGTCATCGACCTCTTCCTCGACGAGGAGAGCCAGTCGCTGGCGATGCTGTCGGACTTCATCGACAAGAAAGTGTCGCTGCACCCGGAAGCGAGCTACACCCAGGAGCAGTTCGACATCGTGCTGCTCTGAGCGCGAACCGAGCCAGGACCGTGAGCCGCCCCGCCGAACCCGCACCCGGCCGCATTGCCAGCCCGGTGCTGCGCTACTTCCTCGCCACCCGACCGGCCTTCCTGTCGGTGACGCTGGTCGGCTGCCTCGTCGGCCTCGCGGTCGCGCGCGGCAGCGGCGTCGCCCTCGATGCGCTCGACGCCGCCGTCACCGTGCTGTTCGCGCTCGTGGCCCATGCCGGCGTCAATGTCGTCAACGACTATCACGACGCACTAACCGGTGCCGACGCCGCCAACACGCGGCGGCTGTTCCCCTTCACCGGCGGCAGCCGCTTCATCCAGAACGGGGTGCTGAGCGTGCGCCAGACCGGCCTGTTCGGCCACGCCCTGCTCGCCGCGGTGATTCCAGCGGGCGCTTGGCTGGCTTGGCAGGCCGGCGCCGGGCTGATCCTGATCGGCGCCACCGGGCTGTTGGTCGGCTGGGCCTACTCCGCGCCGCCGCTGGCATTGATGAACCGCGGCCTGGGCGAGGTGGCGATCGCCGCCGGCTGGCTGGCGGTGGTCGTCGGTACCGACTACGTGCAGCGCGGC
>JBFGUQ010000126.1:0-6946 GCA_041565515.1 Rhodocyclaceae bacterium
ATCTGCACCAGCTCGTAGTCGCCCTGCACCGGCATGCCGAAGGCGGCGCGGCCCACGACGCTCACCACCGACATCACCGCCTCGGCGCAGAACATCAGTCCGGCCAGCACTGCCATCGCGGCGCAGACCCATTCGATCGTCTTGCCGACCGGCCCCGTGGCGGGGACGACCGGTACATCCAGAGCTTCAGCCATTGGGCTCTCTCCGATAGAGTGCGGCACGCGCGCCGCAGGGTCTGCTGCGCGCGTGCGCCTTGCGCAAGCCGCGGTTAGTTGGAGTACTTCTTCACCAGCGCGACGGCCTCGTCATGCAGGCGCTGGCCGTCGGGCGTTTCCTTGATCCACTCGGCGGTCACCGACTTGGCCACATCCTCGAACTTCTTCATCTCGGCGGCGGGGATCTCGTAGATGGTGTTGCCGTTGTCGACGGTCGCCTTGCGGCCCACCGCATCCGACTTCACGTGCTGCTCGGCGATCCAGGCCGAGAACTCGCGCCCGCTGTTGTCGTCGATGACCTTCTTCAGCTCCGGCGACAGACTGTCGTACTTCTTCTGGTTCATCACGTACATCAGCGTCGCGGTGGTCATCGACTTCTCGCCACCCAGTTCGGCATGGAATTTGGTGAGCTCCTGCGTCTTGGTCGCCGGCACGACTTCCCAGGGGATCAGCGCGCCGTCGATGACGCCCTTGGCCAGCGCCTCGGGCATCGCCGGCACCGGCATGCCAACCGGCGTGGCACCGAGGGCGCCGAGCAGGGTATTGCCCAGGCGCGACGGTGCGCGCACCTTGACGCCCTTGAGGCCCTCGAGCGTATCGATGCGCTTGTCGCGGAAGTGGAAGACGTAGGGACCATTGACCCACACGGCGAGCGGCTTCACACCCTTGAATTCGTCCATCGCGTTCTTCTCGACGAAGTCCCAGAACGCCCGCGAGGATTTCGGGTAGTCCTTGTCGGTCATGAAGGGCAGTTCGAACACCTCGGACTTCGGGAAGCGGCCCGGCATGTAGCCCGGCAGGGTCCACACCACGTCGGCGATGCCGTCGCGGGCCTGGCCGAGCAGTTGCGGCGGCGTGCCGCCGAGCTGCATCGAGGGGTAGATCTGGCACTTGATCTGGCCCTTGGATTCGACGCCGAGCTTCTCGCACCAGGGCTCGATCACCTTGGACTGGAAGGTGCCGGTCGGCGGCAGGAAGTGGTGGATCTTGAGCAGGACCTCTTCGGCCTGCGCCGCGACCGGCAGGGCGAGGGCAGCGAACAGGGCGAGGCTGGATTGACGGATTCTCATGTTTGTCTCCTTGGTTGTGGATCGGTGCTGCGGGTAATCAGGGTTGCCAGGCACCGGGTGCGACGGGCCGGCGCCCGTGGTGCACCCGGCTTGGGGGGATTGCGCCAGCTCAGGTCGCGAGGTCCACCACCTCCGACACCTCGGCCGGCTTCGCCACCTTCGGGTTGCGGAAGGCCTGCAGGCGCTGCTCCTGCAGGGCACGGGCGGCGGCGACGCTCTTTTCCTTGACGTGGCCATAGCCGCGGATCTCGTCCGGGACGCTGGCCAGGGCGATTGCCGCGGCATGGTTGGTGGCGTCGAGCTTGGCGCAGATGTCGTCGAGCAAGGCGATGTAGTCCTCGATCATCTGGCGCTCGTGACTGCGCTCCTCGGTCTTGCCGAAGATGTCGAGCGCGCCGCCACGCAGGCCCTTGAACCGGGTCATCCATTTGAACGCACGCAACATCCAGGGGCCGTAGGCCTTCTTCTGCAGCTCGCCGGTCAGCGGGTCGCGCTTGGAGAGAAGCGGCGGCGCCAGGTTGTACTTGACCGTGTAGCCGTGCTTGAACTGGGCGTCGAGCGAGGCCAGGAAGGCCGGGTCGGCGTGCAGGCGCGCCACTTCGAACTCGTCCTTGTAGGCCATGAGCTTGTACAGGTAGCGCGCTGCGGCTTCGGCCAGCCCGCTCTTGCCCGCTACGGCGCGCTGCTCGGCCGCGGCGACGCGCTTGACGACGTCCGCATAGCGCCTGGCGTAGGCCTCGTCCTGGTAGTCGATCAGGTCGGGCACACGCACTTCGAGCAGGCGTCGGGTCTCGCCCTTTGCGCCGACCGCGTCGACAATGGCGCGTGCCGCGGACGACAGCTGCGGATGTGCGGCCGCCGCGCTCGCGGAAACCGCGCTGCCCCTGGCGATCTCCGCATCGACGAAGGCGCGGTCGAGGATCGCCATGCGGCCCCAGCGGAAGGCGGCCAGGCTCATGTCGACGGCGACGCCGCTGTCCTTGATCGCGGCCTCGATCGACTCGGCCTTGAGCGGGATGGTGCCGGCCTGGAAGGCCACGCCGACCATGAAGTTGTTGGTCGCCATCGCATCCCCGAACAGGCCCTCGGCCATCGCCTGGCCGTCGAGGAAGACGTTGTCGGCCTTGCGCGTGACGCGGTCGATGCCGGCGGTGAGCCGATTGGTCGCGGGAAAGAGGATGTGGCGATCGGTGACCATCTTGCCGGTCGGTGTCTGGGTCGTCGACACCACCGCGATCGTGCGCTCCGGATTGCACTTGTCCAGGTTCTTGGGATCGGTGGCGTTGAGGATGTCGAAGCCGAGGTAGAGGTCGGCGCGCCCGTCCGAGATCTTGTTCGAGCCGTCGAAGGGCGCGTTGGTGATCTTGATGTCCGAGATCACCGCGCCGCCCTTTTGCGCCAGCCCGGTCTGGTCGAGGCCGATCACGTGCTTGCCTTCCAGACGCGCCGCGTTGGCGAGGGTGGAGACCACGGTCACCGAGCCGGTGCCGCCGATGCCCATGACGTGGATGCCGAAGCCGAAGCTCGCGTCTACCTTGGACACCGGATCGGGCAGCGCGCGCTCGAGCGCGGGGATGCGTCCCTTCTTCTTCTTCTTGCCGCCGTCGGCCGTAGCCGGTTCCGGGTTCGGGGTAATGGTCAGGAACGACGGGCAGAAGCCCTTTACACAGGAGTAATCCTTGTTGCACGAGGACTGGTGGATGCGCGTCTTGCGCCCGAACTCGGTCTGCACCGGCTCCACGCTCATGCAGTTGGACTTGACCCCGCAGTCGCCGCAGCCCTCGCACACGCGCTCGTTGATGACGATGACGTCCTTGGGCTCCTCGGCCTTGCCGCGGCTGCGCGCACGGCGCAGCTCGGCCGCGCATTCCTGGTCGTGCAGCAGCACGGTCGTGCCCGGGGTCGCGGCGAGCACGCGCTGGGCCTCGTCGAGGCGGTCGCGGTGCCAGAGCTCGGTGCCGCCGGGCAGGCTCACCCCCTTCAGGCTCTCGGGCTCGTCGCTGGTGACGATGACCTTCTTCACGCCGAGGGCGAGGAACTCGGACACCATGTCGGCGACCGGATGGGCGCCCATGATCTCCTGGCCGCCGGTCATCGAGGTGTGGGCGTTGCGCAGCACCTTGAAGGTGATGTTGGTGTTGGTCGAGGCCGCATAGCGGATCGCCAGGCTGCCCGAGTGCGCATAGGTGCCGTCACCCATGTTCTGGAAGATGTGCCTGGTCTCGGTGAACGGGGCCATGCCTATCCACTGCGCGCCCTCGGCGCCCATGTGGGTGCCCATGACGACGTTGCGGTCCATCCACATCGCCATCGTGTGGCAGCCGATGCCGGCCGAGACGACGCTGCCCTCGACCGCCTTGGTCGAGCTGTTGTGCGGGCAGCCCGAGCAATACCAGGCGGTGCGCACGGCGGTGGGCAGCTTGGTGCGTGAATGGACCTCGTCCAGGCGCGCGATCCAGGCCTCGGCCGACTCGATGCGGGCCTTCTGCGACAGGCGCCGGGTGAGCGCGCGGCAGATGACGTCGGACTCGAACTCGCCGTAGTGCGGCAGCAGTTCCTTGTCCTCCTCGTCGAACTTGCCGACGATGCGCGGGGCATTGGCCATGCCGTAGAGCACGTTCTTGGCGAACATCTCGAGGAAGGGGCGCTTCTCCTCGATGACGAAGATCTCCTCCAGGCCCTGCGCGAACTCGCGCACGATGCTCGGCTCCATCGGAAACAGCATGCCCATCTTGAGGATGCGGATGCCGTAGCGTCGCAGCGCGGCGTCGTCCAGGCCCAGTTCGAGGAAGGCCTGGCGCAGGTCGTTATAGGTCTTGCCCGCGGTGATGATCCCGAGCCAGGCGTCGGGGTTCTGGAACACCACGTTGTTGAGCTTGTTCTCGCGCGCATAGCGCTTGGCGACCTCGAGGCGGCGGGTGTAGAGCGACTGCTCCATCTCCAGCGCCTCGGCGCGCACGTTCATGCCCAGGTTCATGTGCGGCGTGAACGGCTTGCCGTCGAAGTTCAGGTCCGGCGTGACGAAGTTCAGGCGCTCGGGCGACACGTTCGCCGCGCCGGAGCCGTCGGCGACGTTGGTGACGATCTTCATCCCCACCCACAGCCCGGACAGGCGCGACATGTTGTAGCCGTGCAGGCCGAGGTCGAGGATCTCCTGGACGTTGCCGGGGTAGAGCGAGGGCATGCCGACGTGATACAGCATCGGCTCGGACTGGCTCGCCAGCGAGGAGCTCTTGCAGCTCGGATCGTCGCCGACGATGGCGAGCACGCCGCCGTTCTTGTCGATGCCGGTGTAGTTGGCGTGCTTGAGCGCGTCGCCGCTGCGGTCCACGCCGGGCGCCTTGCCGTACCACATGCCGGTGACGCCGTCGAACTTCTTCTTGCCGGCCGCGTGCAGCATCTGCGTGCCCCATACGGCGGTCGCCGCGAGGTCCTCGTTGAGGCCGTCGACGAAGTGGATGTTGTGTTCGATCAGCTTCTTCTGCTGCTTGATCAGCGCGGCGTCGAGCATGCCCAGCGGCGAGCCGCGGTAGCCCGACACGAACATGCCGGTCTTGAGGCCGCGGCGGGCGTCGGTGCGCACCTGGTCGAGCGTCAGGCGCACGATCGCGTCGATGCCGCCAATATGGATTTCACCTTCCTCGCGGGTGAACGACGCGCCGGGGTCGGGTCTTGGCTTGGCTGTCATGGGTAGTTCCTATGTTCTGGGTGGGTCGCGCCTAGCGGCCCAGGGTCTTGGCCGAGACGCCGGCAATGCCCCAGTTTTCCTTCGGTACGTCGTGTATCCACACGCGCACGTTTTCCTTAGGTGCGTCGATCGCCTCGACCAGCGCCTGGGTGACCTTTTCGATCACCGCGCGCTTCTGCTCCTCGGTGCGGCCTTCGAGCATGTAGATCTGTGCGAATGGCATGGCAGGTTTCCTTCAAGTGACGGGATGCGACGGGCGGGTCGATGGCGCGTGGCAAGGCGCGAGCGCTCGCAAGTGTTACGTCGAGACGCTCGCGCGCGGCCGCTAGGCGAAGCGCATCGACACCGAGCCGAGGTCCTGGAAGCGCACGTTGACGTTGTCGCCGGCCTTCACCAGCACCGCCTCGGTGACGCCGCCGGTCATGATGAAGGTGCCCGCCGGGATCTCCTGGCCACGTTCGCCGAGGTGGTTGGCGAGCATCGCCACCGCGGCGAGCGGGTTGCCCAGCACCGCGGCGCCGGCGGCCATGGTCACCACTTCGCCATTGACCTCGAGCACCACGCCGAGCGTGCGCAGGTCGAGCTCGGAGAGTTCGCGCATGCGCCCGCCGATGACGAAGCGCGAGGCCGAGGTGTTGTCGGCGATCACGCTCTTGAGGTCGAACTTGAAGTCGCGGTAGCGCGAGTCGATGATCTCGACCGCCGGCACGACGAAGTCGGTCGCCGCCATCACCGCCGCGATGTGGCAGCCCGGGCCCTTCAGCGGCGCCTTGGTGACGATGCAGATCTCGGCCTCGACCTTGGGGTGGATCAGCTCGGAGGTCTTGACCTCGCCGCCGTCGGGCACCGACATGTAGTCGCTGACGAAGCCGAATACCGGGGTTTCCACGCCCATCTGCTTCATCTTCGCGAACGAGGTCAGGCCGGCCTTGAGTCCGACGGTCTTGTTGCCGCGGGCTTCCTTGCGACGGCGGATCTCGTCCTGGATGGCGTAGGCGTCGTCCCAGTCCATGTCGGGGTGATCACCGGTGATCATGGTGACGTCGTGGGCCTGCAGCTCCGCGGTCTCGAGATGCTCGGCGAGCTTGAGGATGGTGTTGTTGTCGAGGTTCATGAATGTTCTCCGTGCTCAGATGAATCGGACCGAGGTGCTGCCGAGGCCGCCGACGCTGCAACTCAGGCTGTCGCCTGCCTTGACCGGGACCAGCGGCGACTGCGATCCGGACAGGATCACTTCGCCGGCCTTGAGCCCGATGCCGAGGCGGCCGAGGGTGTTGGCGAGCCAGGCCACGGCATTCACCGGCGAGCCCTGCACGGCCGCGCCGGTGGAGGTGCTGATGACCTCGCCGTTCTTGTCCAGCACCATGCCCGCGAGGGCGAGGTCGAGCTGGCGCGGGCTCTTGCGCTGCCCGCCGAGCGTGAGCACGCCGCAGGAGGCGTTGTCCGCCACCGTGTCCTGGATCTTGATCTTCCAGTCCTTGATGCGGGAGTCGACGATCTCGAAGCAGGGCATCACGCAGTCGGTGGCGCGCAACACGTCGGCCGCGGTGACGCCGGGGCCCATCAGGTCGTTCTTGAGCACGAACGCGACCTCGGCCTCGGCACGCGGCGCGATCATGGTGTCGGTGCGGATCGGCTCGCCTTCGTTGAAGACCATGCCGGAGGTCATCTGGCCGAAGTCGGGCTGGTTCACCTTCAGCATGTCCATCACGATCTTGCTGGTGACGCCGATCTTCTTGCCGACCACGGTCTCGCCCGCGTCGACCCGGCGCTGGATCATGCGCAGCTGGATCTGGTAGGCGTCCTCGATGGTGATCGAGGGCTCGCGATCGGTCAGCGGATCCACCGCCTTGCGCTCGATCAGCGCCTGATACAGCTCGTCGCCGTATTGTTCAATCTTGGTCTTGTCCATGAAATTCCTCTGTAGTTGGGGAGCGTGCCGGCTGCGGCGAGCACGTCGCCGCAGCCGGTCG
>JBFGUQ010000127.1:0-6930 GCA_041565515.1 Rhodocyclaceae bacterium
ATGCCGGAACCGAAGCCCGGCGTTCGGGCCTCAGGACGAGGCCGACAGGCTCTCCAGGGTCAGGCCCCAGCGGGTGAGCGCGTGCCGCAGCAGCGTCTGCTCGGACAAGGAGATCGAGCCGTCCGACTTCGCCAGCACCAGCATCGCCCGGCAGGTGAGCTTCTGCAGGCGCGGCTCGGTGATGCTGTCGAGCATGGCTTCGGTACGCTCGAGGTCGATCAGGCGCAGGTCCTCGCCCGACGACGCCCGATCGAGCAGGCCTCGGCAATGATCGATCACCGCCTGCACCAGCGCATCACGCTCGACGCCAAGGAGTTCTGCGATGTGATGGCGGTCGATGGCCTCGATCTCCCGATTGGCCAGCTCGCCGTCGGCAACGAGGGTGAGCACGATCAGTCGCACTGCGGTCGCGTGCTGTGCGGCAAGGGTGGGGTCCATGTTGTTCTCCTTGTTCGGGGGTCGGCTTCGACCGCGCCATGGCGCGCGGGTTCGCGCCCCGGGGCGGGGCTAGGGCTCCGGCGACAGGTACAGGCTCTCTTTCACCTCTTCCATCACCACGTAACTGCGTGATTCGGCCGCGGCGGGCAATTTGAGCAGGATATTGCCGAGCAGCCGGCGGTAGTCGCCCATTTCGGCGATGCGCGCCTTGATCAGGTAGTCGAAGTCGCCCGACACCAGATGGCATTCCATCACCTCGGGCACGAAGGCCAGTTCCTTCTTGACGCGATCGAAGGTCTCGTTGGACTTGGCAGACAGCTTGAGTTCGACGAAGACCAGCATCGGCTTGCCCAGGGCGCGCGGATCGACGCGGGCGTGATAGCCGGTGATCACGCCATCGCGCTCCAGCCGCCTTACCCGCTCGGTACACGGCGTGGCAGACAGGCCGACGCGCTGGGCCAGTTCGGTCATCGACAGGCGGCCGTCCTTCTGCAGCAGATCGAGGATCTTGCGGTCGATTCGGTCGAGGTCGCGCATTTCCCTATCCGGGGCGTCAAACGGGGGCGAGCATTTTAGAAAACACTAAGACAGGCAATTTCTTTAGTGAAATACACTGCAAATATCACAATAAACTTGCTGCATTCAACAGCAATCGAACGCAGGAGAGCTCCATGCACGTCATCGTACTCGGAAGCGGCGTCATCGGCACCACCACCGCCTGGTATCTCGCCCAGCGTGGTGCGCGGGTCACCGTCCTCGACCGCCAGCCTGCCGCGGCCCTCGAGACCAGCTACGCCAACGCCGGCCAGGTGTCGCCCGGCTACTCCACGCCATGGGCTGCACCCGGCATCCCGCTGAAGGCGATGAAGTGGCTGCTCCAGCGCCACGCCCCGCTGTCGATCCGCCCCGACGGTTCGCTGTTCCAGTGGCGCTGGATGCTCGAGATGCTGCGCAACTGCCATCCCGAGCGCTACTCGGTGAACAAGGAGCGCATGATGCGACTGTCGGAATACAGCCGCGACAGCCTGCGGGCCCTGCGGTCCGACACCGGCCTCGCCTACGAGGAGCGCAGCCGCGGCACCCTGCAGCTGTTCCGCACCCAGGCGCAGTTCGACGCCGCCGCGCGCGACATTGCCGTGCTGGAGGCCTGCGGCGTGCCCTACGAACTGCTCGACGCCACCCGCGTCGCCGACGCCGAGCCTGCCCTCGCGCAGGCGGGCGGCAAGCTTGCCGGCGGCCTGCGCCTGCCCAACGACGAGACCGGCGACTGCCACCTGTTCACCACCCGCCTGGCCGAGATGGCGCGCGCGGCCGGCGTCGACTTCCGCTTCGGCGTGGACGTACGCGAACTCCTCACCGCCGGCGGCAGCGTGACCGGCGTTCGGGTCGGCTCGGGCAGCCAGTCCGAGGTGCTCGCGGCGGATCGCTACGTACTGGCCTTCGGCAGCTATTCGCGGCCGATGGCCGCCAGCCTCGGGCTCGACCTGCCGGTGTATCCGGTCAAGGGCTACTCGCTCACCGTTCCGCTGACCGATGCGTCCGCCGCCCCGGTCTCCACCGTGCTGGACGAAACCTACAAGGTCGCCGTGACCCGCTTCGACGACCGCATCCGCGTCGGCGGCATGGCCGAACTCGGTGGCTTCGACCTGCGCCTGAACCCGCGCCGGCGCGAAACGCTTGAACTCGTCGTGCGCGATCTCTTTCCCGGCAGCGGCGACCTCGCCCGGGCCGAGTTCTGGACCGGCCTGCGACCGATGACCCCCGACTCGACGCCGATCGTCGGTGCGACGGCCTATCCCGAGCTCTACCTCAACACCGGCCACGGCACGCTGGGCTGGACCATGGCCTGCGGTGCAGGCCAGCTCGTCGCCGACCTCGTCAGCGGCCGCCAGCCGGCGATCCGCCACGACGATCTGAGCCTGAGCCGATACGGGCGCAAGGCGGGCCGCAAGGCTGGCAAACTGAGCCTGTCTCCGGCCTGAGCGGCGCGCCCGACGTTGCCCGCGGGCCGCTTTGGCTCCACCATTAGGCCTTGAACCCAAGCGTCGACTTCCACGACAACCCGAGTCCGGAACCGAACCCATGCGTCCCGCCCGCGCCCTGATCGACCTCGACGCCCTGCGTCACAATTATCGGCTCGCCCGCGGCCGCCACGGCGGTCGCGCACTCGCGGTGATCAAGGCCAACGCCTATGGCCATGGCGCGGTGCGCTGCGCGCAGGCGCTGTCGGACGAGGCGGACGGCTTTGCCGTGGCCTGCCTCGAGGAAGCGCTCGAGCTGCGCGCGGCCGGCGTCGCCCGGCCGATCCTGCTGCTCGAGGGCGTGTTCGAGGCCGCCGAGCTCGACGAGGTCGTGCGCCACCGGCTGTGGCTGGTCGTGCATCACGAGGAACAGGTCCGCATGATCGAGGCCATGCCGGCCTCCCCGCCGCTGACCGTGTGGCTGAAGGTCAACTCGGGGATGAACCGCGCCGGCTTCATGCCCGACGAAGTCGATGCGACATGGCGGCGGCTGGTCGAATGCGGCAGGGTGGGCGAGATCACGCTGATGAGCCACTTCGCCCGCGCGGACGAGCCACAGGTGATCACGACCGTCGAGCAGATCGAGCGCTTCGACGCCGCCACCGCGCACCTGCCCGGCGCCCGCAGCCTCGCCAATTCCGGCGCGGTGCTGGGCTGGCCGGCGGCACACCGCGACTGGGCAAGGCCGGGAATCCTGCTCTACGGTGCCGATCCGATGCCGCACGAAGGCCACGGCCTGCGCCCGGTGATGACGCTGCAGAGTGCGGTGATGGCGGTGCGCGAGATTCCGGCAGGCGCACCGCTCGGCTACGGCGCGCGCTTCGTCGCCGAGCGGCCGACCCGCGTCGGCCTGGTGGCGATGGGCTATGCCGACGGCTACCCGCGCGTGGTGCCCGATGGCACGCCGGTCGCGGTGGACGAGATCCGCACCCGCCTGATCGGGCGGGTGTCGATGGACATGATGACCATCGACCTCACCGACCTGCCCGATGCCGGCCTCGGCAGCCGGGTCGAACTGTGGGGCGGCAACATCCCGGTCAACCGCATTGCCCAGGCCGCAGGCACCATTGCCTACGAGCTGCTGTGCAACGTCAAGCGGGTGCGCCTCGAATACGTCGACAGCGCGACAGGCACGCGCTGACCGGGCGCGGGCCGAACCCGCCCAGCCTTACTCCAGCACCTGATCGATCGTCAGCGCGACGCCGCTGGCGTCCGGCGCGACGCCGACCGTGCGGCCCTCGAGATCGCCCGGGGAGGCGGTCGGCGTGCCCGACTTCGACACCCGCGCGGCGACCATGAGCCGATCGGGCACCGGAACGTCGCCGCTCATCGAGGCGACGCCGTCGAAGCTGAACTCCAGCGGCAGGTCGCTGCCCTTGAAGCGCAGCGCCGCCAGCGGCGGACCACCCGCCTCGCCGCGGACGAAGACGAACACCGGATCCTCGGCCGCCAGCCGATCACGCAGCCCCGCGGAGATGTCGAGACGGCCGGCGAGCTTGAGCGGTGTCGGTGCCGCCGCCGCGCCTTCGCCATCGCCGAGCAAGGCCATGCCGGCCTTCGCGCGCGCATCGTTGATGCTGGCGCGGATTCCGCGCTCGACCTCGGTACCGGCCGGCACCTGGGCGAGGATCTTCTCCCAGTGGGCGGCGGCGCCGGCATAGTCCTCACGCTGGAAGGCCGCGGTGCCGGCAAGCGCGAGGGCCTTCGGATGGTCGGGCGCGATCGCCAGCGCCTTCTGCGCCAGCGCTTCGGCATCGCCGACGACCGTGCCCTTGATCGCCGCGACCACGTCGGCCCAGTCGGCGAAGACGTCGGGCTCGTTCGGCGCGAGCGCGGCCAGCTTCTCGTAGGCTGCCGCGGCCTTGGGGTAGTCCTCCAGCACCAGGTAGGAACGCGCGAGCATCATCCAGCCCTCGACGTTGTCCGGTTCCTGCTCCAGGCGCGCCGCCAGGGTACCGACCATGTCGGCGATCTCCGCCTGGCTGAAGCCCTGCTTGCCCGCGACCTTCTCCGGATCGAGCCCGTCCGGCGTGCCGAGCGCCATGTAGAAGGACACCGCCGCAATCGGCACGACGAGCGCGAGCCCGAGTGCCCAGCCCTTGGCCGGGCGCGCCTCGACGACCTCGGCCGCGGCCTGGCCCTCGTCGAGCGCGCGGCGGTCGAGTTCCTCGCGGCTGCGGGCATAGGTTGCGGCATCGATACGACCGGCGGCGCGCTCGGACTCGAGTTCGGCCAGTTGCTCGCGCAGTACGGTAAGCGCGACCGCGGCCTGCTCGGCTTCGACCCCGTGACGCGCGCCTGCCCCGAGCAGGGGCCGCAACAGCAACAGCAGGGCACCGGCCACCAGCAGGCCGGCAAGGAGGATGAACACGGTCACGAACGGGACTCCTGGGACGGGGACGGGCGCTCGGCTGCGGGCGTCTCGCCGCCGCCGAGCAGGCTGCGGGCGCGTTCGCGCTCGGCCGCGGAAAGGTGGGTGGCGGAGGCGGCGTCGATCGAACGCCGCCGCAGCCGGAGGGCAAGCCAGCCGGCGCCGCCGATCAGCAGCGCCGCCGGGCCGCCCCAGAGCAACAGGGTCGTGGCCTTGAACGGCGGCTCGTAGAGGACGAAATCGCCATAACGTGCGACCAGGTAGTCGATGACGTCGTCCTTGCTGCGTCCGGCAGCGAGCTGCTCGCGCACCTGGTCGCGCAGATCGACCGCCAGCGGCGCGTTGGATTCGGCGATCGACTGGTTCTGGCACACGAGACAGCGCAGCTTGTGCGAGAGCTCCTGCACGTCGGCTTCGAGTGCCGGGTCGGCAGCCACCGTGGGGGCGCGATCCGGCGCGTCGGCTGCCTGCAGCGGCGGCAGCCATGTCAGCGCAACGAAGGCAAGGACGCCGATGCCCGCGCCCAGGGTGCGGGACGCTGTGCGCTCAACCTGCACGCCGGACCTCCTCGATCTTGGGCAGGATCACGTCGCGAAAGCCCTCGGGGGTGATCGGCCCGATGTGCTTGTAGCGGATCCGGCCCTCGCCATCGATGAGGAAGGTCTCCGGCACGCCGTAGACGCCGAAATCGATACCGACGCGTCCATCGATGTCGAGCACCGACAGGAGGTAGGGATCGCCATGCTCGCCCAGCCAGCGGCGTGCGCGCTCGATGGCGAGGCCGTGCTCCCGCTCCGGCGCCATCTTGCGGGCATCGATCGCGCCATCGCCGCGAACCTCCTTGTAGTTGAGGCCGACGATCGGCACCAGCTTCTGCTGCGCCATGCGCACCAGCACCGGATGCTCCTGCCGGCAGGCGGCGCACCACGAGGCCCACACGTTGAGCAGCCACACCTGGCCGCGCATCTCCTCGAGGGCGAAAGTGGTATCGGGCGCATCAAGCCGGGCCAGGCGGAAGGCCGGTGCCGGCTTGTCGATCAGCGGCGACGGCACCTCGCGCGGATTGAGGGTGAGGCCGAAGGCGAGGAAACCGGCGAGCGCAAAGAACAAGCCGAGCGGAACGAGAAATCTTGCTTTCATGAATGGACTCTCAGGCGGACTGCTGTGCGGCAGCTGCCGGAGCGGCGCGTTCGGCGAGGCGGCGGTAGCGACGGTCGGAGGCGGCGAAGATGCCGCCCAGGGCCATCAGCGTGCAGCCCAGCCAGATCCAGCTGATGAATGGCTTGTAGTAAAGGCTGACGATCCAGCTGCCGTTGTCGACCTGTTCGCCGAGGGACACGTACACGTCACGGAAGGGGCCGATGTCGAGCGCCGCTTCGGTCATCGGCATCCCCTGCGCACGGTAGAGGCGTTTTTCCGGCTGCAGGGTGGCGATCGAAATGCCGCCGCGACTGACCTCGATGGTGGCGCATGCCGCATCGTAGTTCGGCCCGGCGACATCGCGCACGCCGCGGAACACGAAGCTGTAGCCGGCGAGTTCGGCATGCTGCCCGTCCTTCATCTTGACGTCGAGATTGCGTTCCAGGCTGCCCACGAGGGTCACGCCGATGATGAAGATGCCGATACCCAAGTGAGCCAGCCACATGCCCCACCAGGCCGACGGGATGCCGCGCAGCCGACCGGCCAGCGAGGCGCCGGCGCGCTCACGCAACCGGGTGCCGAGCAGTTGCAGGCTGGCGAGCACCACCCAGGCCGCCAGCGAAAGGCCGAGCACGGTACGCACGCTCACATGCTCGATTGCGAAGGCGGTGCCGACGCCGATCGCGAGGCTGGCAGCAAAGGCCGGCGCCACGCGGCGCACGATGGGGCCGAGCGTGTCGCCCTTCCAGCGCAGGAAGGGCGCGAAGGCCATCAGCACGACCACCGGCGTCATCAGCGGCACGAACACCGCCTCGAAGTAGGGCGGGCCGACCGATATCTTGCCCATGTCGAGGGCATCGAGAAACAGCGGATAGAGCGTGCCCAGCAGCACCGAGGCGGAAGCCACCGCCAGCAGCACGTTGTTGCTCAGCAGCGCGGTCTCGCGCGAGACGAGGCCGA
>JBFGUQ010000128.1:0-6925 GCA_041565515.1 Rhodocyclaceae bacterium
CCAGAAGAATCCTGTGTCGGGCGACTGGCAATACGTGGGCGGCGAGGTCGGCTGGATGCCGAAGCCCCACAGCGATGGGGCCAAGACGCGGGCAGATGTCCTGAAGGAACTCGAGGCGTTCAACCGCAGCCCGGCCGCACAGGCGCGTGCCGACGAGCTCTACGGCAACCCGTGAGGTGGCCGCGCCACGGGTTCGCTCGAGACGCGACAACCAGGATTCACGACCTCGCCGGACGCGAGGCCTCGCGCCCAGACGGCGCAAGCACGGCCAGTCGCGCGCCATGAGCTTTTGCCGGACGGCCCGTCCCGGGCGGCAGGGCTCGGACGTTGCGGCGCGGCGGGGTGAGGTGTCGTCCCGGACGGGGCGCATTCGCTGCAAGCAAGGCCCATCGGACGGCTGGAGCGCCCGCCGGGCGCGGCAGCCGTCCCGTCTTTCGCGGGCGCATTTCGAGTGGCATCGGGGCTCGCGGGCCGGGTGCGACCTCGATCGGCGCCGCGCCGGGGTGGCCCACGCGCTGCCGGCATGGGGCCCGCGGTGCGGGGATCGCTCGAGAGGGCAGCGGTGCGCTCGCCGCGCGTGCAAATCTCGGGCGGCAATCGAACTCATGCCGGCGACGCCATCCCGGCCGAGGTCGGCAGCCGCGCCCAGGTCTGCGTCGGTGTCCTCGACGCGGACTGTTTGTGGGGGGCGCATAGGGAAGCCCTCGATTAGCAATTGCCGCAATGTCCGGCACTATTGTCGCGCGCGCCCCGCTGTCATGCGGAACGCGGTGCCCCGCACCGTTGGCACGAATGCCTCACCAATCGCACGGGCCAATCGCCGATGTTGTCCGACCCGCCCTCCGCACAATGGCTGACGCTGCACGGACTGGTCACCCTTGTGGCCGTCCTCGTCTATGTCGTCACCTCGCGCGCCTTGCACCAGCGGCGCCATCCGTCCGCGGCGATCGCGTGGATGCTGTTCATCCTGCTCGTGCCCTATGTCGCCCTGCCGGCATTCCTGAGCTTCGGTTCGCGCAAGCTCAAGCGCCCGCACGCGTCCCGGCAGTCGAGGGCGCCGACGAAGCCTTGCACCGACGCCTGGGCCATCGAGACGATCGCGGCGCTCGGCCAGCCGCCTCAGGCCGCGTACCAGGACCTGAAGCTGCACCTCGATGGCCGCGAGGCGCAATGCGCGCTGCTCGAGACCATCGATGGCGCCCGGCAGTCGATCGAGGTATGCACCTACATACTGGGACGCGATCGTCTCGGCGAAACCGTCATCGAGCGCTTGTGCGACAAGGCGCGCAGCGGCGTGCGTGTGCGCCTGCTGGTCGACGGCCTCGGCAGCCTGCTGGCGGGCCGCCCGGATCTGAGGCCGCTTGCCACGGCCGGCGGGGCGTTTGCGCTGTTCGTGCCGCCGCTGCGCTCGCCCCTGAAGGGCAGGACGAACCTGCGCAATCATCGCAAGCTGCTGGTGGTCGATGCCGGCCTGCCCTCGGGCCGGCTATGGTGCGGCGGGCGGAACCTGGCGGCGGAGTATTTCGAGGGCGAGAAGGGCGAGCCGCCCTGGCGCGACCTGAGCCTGGACCTGCGCGGCCCGCTGGTGGCCCAGGCCAGCGCCTTGTTCGAGCACGACTGGGCCTTCGCCACCGGACAAGCGCCGCGGCCGCAGGCGCCCCCCGGCTCGGATACGGCTTGCCCGGCCGACGGGGCCCAGATCGTGGCCTCGGGTCCGGACCAGGTCGACGACACGATCCACGCGCTGCTCGTGACCGCCGCCTACCGGGCCCGCCAACGGATAGCGCTGGTGACGCCGTACTTCGTTCCCGAGCCGGCGCTGCTGATGGCCTTGTGCCTGGCGGCCAGGCGGGGCGTGGAGGTCGAGCTGCTGCTGCCCGCGCGATCGAACCACCGCCTCTCCGATATCGCGCGTGGGAGGGCGCTGCGCTCGCTGGAGGAGGCCGGGGCGCGGGTCTGGCTGGCGCCGGAAATGCTCCATGCCAAGCTCGTGGTCATCGACGACACATTGGCGCTGGTCGGCTCGGCCAACCTCGACAGCCGCAGCCTGTTCCTGAACTACGAACTGATGCTCGCCATTCACCACGGATCGGACGTGCGGCGCTTCGCCGCCTGGTTTGCCGAGGAGCGCCGCAGCGCGGGTCGCTACACCGCGACCCCGCCTGGTGTATTGCGCGACATGGGCGAGGGCATGCTGCTGTGGCTGGCCTTCCAGCTCTGAGCGGCTCGCTGTCGCAAGTGCACGCTCGCCTCGCGGACCGGGCAAGCATCGGCCCGCCGCAGCTTACCGCTTGGGAGCGTGGGTTCGCGCCGGTACGCGCCCTCAGATGTCGATGGCCCCGCCCGTCACGTCGATGCCGCCGCTGGCCGGCACGTCGACCCGCAGCACGCTCGGTCGCCCCATCGCCTCGCCCTGGCGGATGACGAACGCGGCGGGCGCACGCATCAGCCCGGCATCGCGCAGGTAGCCCCCGAGCGCCGCCGCCGCGGCGCCGGTGGCCGGATCCTCGACGACACCGCCGACCGGGAAGGGGTCGCGGGCATGGAACAGGTCCTCGCGTTCGCGCCAGATCAGCTGCAGGGTGGTCAGCTTGTCGCGCAGCATCAGCGCCTTCAGGCCGTCGAAGTCGTATTCGAGGCTGGCAAGCCGCTCCGGGCGGGCCACCGCCAGGACGAGATGCCAGTTCCCGGCGTAGGCCCTGGCCGGCGGGATGGCCTCATCGAGGTCCTGGCGTTTCCAGCCGAGCGCGGCAAGGGTGGCTGCGACCAGCGCATCCGGTGCCGGTTCGTGGCGCGGCTCGACCGAGCGCAGCGTGGCTTCGAGACGCGCGTCGCGGCGCCGCACCGTGACCACCACTTCGCCCGCCCTGGTGGCCAGTCGATACACGCCCTCGCCGTCGCTGCGACCGAGGACGACGCCCGCCGCGATGGTGGCATGGCCGCAGAAATCGACCTCGGCCGCAGGGCTGAAGTAGCGGACCTCGCGCGCCGGTCCGCTCAGGGGAGCGAGGAAGGCGGTTTCCGAATAGCCGACCTCGGTGGCGATGGCCTGCATCGTCGCGTCGTCGGGCAGGACCTCGCCGATCCAGACGCCGGCCGGGTTGCCCCCGCTGGGGGCGTCGGCAAAGGCCGACAGGCGCATTGGCGTATTCGCGTTCATGTCGTTTCTCCGGTTGGGTGCCTGTTTCATGATTCTGGCACCGTGGGTGCCGATGGACAGGTGGATCTGCTGCGCGGTGTCGCCACGCAAGGCATTCCTGGGACGGTGGTGAGGCCGGGTCCCTTCATCGCCTCGGTCGGTGGCTCGCCAGGCGGGCTCCCCGAAGTCGAAGCGCCAATGATGCCGCGCGAGCCGGCAGCGGGGGCGTGGAGCCGCAATCGGAAGGGACCGGAGCGACGCGCGAACGGGTAGCTCCGTCGCGGACCGCGCGCGAGCGCAATTACGCGGGTGACGGGAATGAATCGAGACCGCTGCGCCCGCTCGCGCGCCTCGCGGCCTCGGCTTCGCGTATCCGCTCAGGTTCGCGTTTCGGTGCTCCAGTCGACCAGTAATTCGTGGAATGCCTCTGCCGCCGGCGACAGGGTGTGGTGCTTGCGACGCATCAGCGAGACCTTACGCTTCACCACCGGGTTGGTGAGCGGAATTCGGCGTACGCCGGGGCGGGCGCCTTCTTCCAGCGTCGATGCCGGCAGAATCGCCCCGCCGACCCCGGCGGCGACAAGACTGATTGCGGTGGCGTGGTGCTGGACCTCGTAGCTGCCGGTCAGGCCGATGCCGCGCTTGGCTAGCTGGTAGTCGATGAAGGCCCGCGTCGCAGTCATGCTGCTGACGACGATCAGCTCCGCGCCGCGCATGTCGGACCAGGTCACCGATTCCAGGCCGCTCATCGGATGTTCCTCGCGGCAGAAGAACATCAGCGGCTCTTCCAGCAGCGGTGCCTCCAGCAAATCGGGATGGGGCTCGGTCGAGATGCCGATGCCCAGTTCGGCCTGGCCATGAAGTACGGCGTCACGTACCTCGAAGGCGGTGGTGTCGATCAGGCGGATGCGATTGCCCGGGTAGGCGCTCTTGTAGCGCTGGATGACCCTTGGCAGGACGTGCGATGCCATGCTCGGCACGCAGGCGATGGTGCAGTTGCCGCGTGAATTCCGCGAGATGTCCTTCAGCCGATCCACGGCCATCGTCATCTCGCTGACGATCGCCCTGGCCTGGGGGAGGAAGTCGCGTCCGACAGCGGTGAGTTCGACGTACCTCGTCGTGCGGTCGAGCAGTCGCAGCTCGAGGTAGGCCTCCAGCTTCTGCACCCGACGCGTGAGCGCGGTCTGGGTGACATGCAGGTGTTCGGCCGCCTTGCTGAATCCGCCCAGTTCGGCGATCACCACGAAGGCCTGGATCCCATCGAAATCGATCTTCAAGCTGTCCTCCTGCGAAGCCTGTCATCGGCAAGTAGTGTCATCTTATGCGTGTTACGCAATAAATCGATCATCTGTTGCATTTCCGCTCATTAATCCGCCCGCCTACCATTGGCCCATAGACAAATTTGCTTCGGCAATAAGGAGGCGGGCAAGTGAACAGTATTCCCTGCGTGCTGATGCGCGGCGGCTCATCGAAAGGCCTGTTCTTTCGCGCCGAAAGCCTGCCGCGAGAGGCCGTCGAGCGCGATCGCCTGCTGCTCGCTGCCATGGGCTCGCCAGACGTCCGCCAGATCAACGGCATGGGGGGCGGCAACGACCTCAGCAGCAAGGTCGTGATCGTCGCACCCTCGCAGAGCGCGGAAGCCGACGTCGAGTATCTGTTCGCACAGGTTTCGGTGGCACGCGATCTGGTCGACGTCCTGCCCAATAGCGGCAACATGCTGGCGGCGGTGGCGCCCTTCGCCCTCGAGCAGGGCATGGTGCAGGCATCGAGCCCGACCACCACGGTCCGCATCCTCAACATCAACAGCGGCAAGCTCGTTCATGCCCTCGTGCAGACGCCTCGCGGCAAGGTGACCTATAGCGGCAATTTCGAGCTCGACGGGGTGCCGGGAAAGAGCGCGCCGATCGCGCTGCGATTCCTCGGCCCGGCGGGCACGAAGACGGGGCGCCTGCTTCCGACCGGGAATGCGCAGGACCGGATCCTCGGTGTGCCGGTCACATGCATCGACTTCGCCATCCCCATCGTCTTCGTCAAGGCCTCGTCCCTCGGCAAGAGCGGGCACGAGAGCAAGCACGAGCTGGACGAGGATGGGGACTTCCTTCGCCGGCTCGAGGACATCCGGCTCGCGGCGGCGACGCTGATGGGCATGGAGGCCGCGCCGGACAGCGGCGTGCCCAAGATCGCCGTCATCGCCTCGCCGCGGGCTGGCGGCAACATCGCCTCGCGCTATTTCGTGCCCTCGAGCTGTCATCCGGTCCATGCGGCCACCGGCGCGCTGGCGCTGGCCGCCGCCTGCCACACGCCGGACACGATCGCCGAGGAACTGGTCGAGCTCGACGAGGGCAGTGCGAACAGGATCGTCATCGAACACCCGAGCGGGAAGATGGAGTGCGAGGTCGTGAGCGTGACCGATCCGGTCACGAACGTGCCGGTCATCACCGGCGGCTCGATCCTCACTTCGGCAAGGCCGCTGCTCAGCGGCACGGTCTTCGTGCCGAACCGCAACTGAACGCGGACCGGCGCCGCCCCCATGGTTTCATCTGCCGGAGTGCAGTCGCAATAGTCGGTCCCCAGGCCGACCGCCCCTAACTCATAGAGGAGACACAGAAATGTATCGATCAACCAAAGGAGCAGACATGAGCAACGAGTTTCCGATCAATCGCCGCAGCTTCATCGGCATGTCCATGGCGCTCGCCGCCGCTTTCGCCGTCCCCGGCGCTGCGCAGGCGCAGGCCGCGGACTTCACCGACAAGACCATCGAATTCGTGATCCCGTTCGGCGTCGGCGGCGGTTCCGACACCTGGGCCCGCTTCAACGCGCCCTACCTTTCGAAGTATCTGCCGGGCAATCCGATCGTCGTGGTCAAGAACGTGCCCGGCGGCGGCTCCATCACCGGCACCAACCAGTTCGCTTCGCGCGCCAAGCCCGATGGCCTTACCGTGCTCGGCACTTCGGGGTCGACCCAGTTCCCCTTCCTGCTCGGCGATCCGCGCGTCCAGTACGACTACAAGGACTGGAAGGTCGTGCTGGCCGCGCCCACCGGCGGCGTCGCGTACGTGAATAGCAACCTTGGCGTCAAGTCGCTCGCCGATCTGGGCAAGCTCAAGGGCCAGCGCCTGGTCTATGGCAGCCAGGGCGCGACCTCGCTCGATCTCGTGCCGCTGCTCGGCTTCCGCCTGCTCGGTCTCGAGGTGCACCACGTGTTCGGCATGAAGAGCCGTGGCGATGGCCGCCTCGCCTTCGAGCGCGGCGAGGCCAATATCGACTACCAGACCACGTCCGCATACCTGAAGAGTTCGGTGCCGATGGTCGAGGAAGGCAAGGCCGTGCCCTTGTTCAGCTGGGGTACGACCGACGACGACGGCAAGCTGGTGCGCGATCCGACCTTCCCCGATCTGCCGCACATCGGCGAGGCGATCGAGATCGTTACCGGCAAGAAACCCGAGGGTATCGAATGGGAGGCGTTCAAGTCCTTCCTGATCGCGGGCTTCCCGGCGCAGAAGCTGCTGGTCCTGCCCAAGGGTACGCCGGACGAGATCGTCGAGGCCTACCGTTCGGCCGTGCGCAAGATGAAGCAGGACCCCGAGTACCAGGCGGGCAAGGAGGAGGCCCTCGGCGGCTACGAACAACTCACCGACAAGGCCGGCGAGGCGCTGTACAGGGAAGGTACGAAGATCGATCCGAAGGCGCGCGAGTGGGTGCGCAACCTGCTCGAGAAAGAGTACAACGCGCGCTTCTGAAGCCCAAGAATGCCGCATGAAGCTTCGGCACCCGGCCCGCCGATAG
>JBFGUQ010000129.1:0-6923 GCA_041565515.1 Rhodocyclaceae bacterium
CCTGTATCTGGACCTCGCGCCGCGCGGTGTCGATGTCTTCCTGATCGACCCCGGCTTCGTGGCGACGCCGCTCACGGCGCAGAACGAATTCCGCATGCCGGCATTGATCAGCCCGGAACAAGCGGCTGCGGCCATCGTCGAGGGATTCGCGGCCGGCGCGTTCGAGATTCATTTCCCGAAGCGTTTCACCCGCGTGCTCAAGGCGCTGCAGTTCCTGCCGCGGCGGCTGTACTTCCCGCTCGTGCGCCGGGCGACCGGCCTCTGAGGCGGCGGCGGTGAGTGAGGTGCGAGCCGCAGCCGAGCGCCTGGCGGAATTCTACGAGACCCTCACGCCGGCTTCGCTGCCGGCGCTGGAGCGCTATTACGCCACGGATGCGAGCTTCAAGGATCCGTTCAACGAGGTCGTCGGCGTCGCGGCGATCGAGCGGATCTTCACCCACATGTTCGCTACCGTCGAAGCGCCGCACTTCACGGTCACGACCTGCATCGTCGATGGCGACCAGGCGATGCTGGGCTGGGACTTCCGCCTGCGCCTGCGCGGCCGCGACATCGTCGTCCGCGGCGTCAGTCACCTGCGCTTCGACGCCGGCGGCAGGGTCAGGATGCATCGCGACTACTGGGATGCGGCCGAGGAGTTGTACGCCAGGCTGCCGGTGCTCGGCGCACTGATGCGGCTGCTGCGGCGTCGTCTTTCCGCGGGCGGCGAAACGGGCTGAGCCGCGGCGCCCGGCGCGGAGGTCATTGCAGCACCCGGTCGGCGAGCTGCAGGAGCTGGCTGTTGATGTGCAGCCCGGATGCGCGCGCCGCCTGCAGGTTGATATCGAAGCGGATGCGTCCGGCACTGAGCTTCAGGCCGATGATTCCACCGAGTCCGATGAAGTCCTCGTGGTCGCCGACCGTGAGTACCGGCCGGCCGGAGAGTGGCTGGACGATTGCGCGCAGGGCGCGTGCGTCCGTCTGGCCGATGAACACGAGCTGGCACTGGTCGCGTTCCTCGGGGGCGACGGTCACCCGGATCTCCCGGCCCTGGGTGGTCTTTCCCTGCAGCGCCTCCAGCCGTCCCGACAGCGGGCGATTGCCGAACACGCACAGGGTGAGCGCAGTGCCGGTGGCCGGCAGCGCGGCCTCGGGCCAATCGACGAACTTGGTGAAGTTGTAGACGAAGGCCGCCTTGACGGCTTCCTCGCCCGGCCCGTCCTCGGCATGGGCTGCCGGAATGCCGGGCAGCAGGCTGCATAGCCCGACGGTCAAGGCGAGCATGCACAGGTATTCCAGCGCGACGGAGAAGCAGGGGCGCGGCATCGGCGAATCAGAACTGCCAGGTCGCCTTGACGTAGGCGCCGCGCTGGACCTCGTTGAAGGCCGACGCCAGCTGTTCTGCCACGGCCTCGGGGTGGCGGCTGTCGAGCAGGTTCTGGCCGATCAAGGCAAGCTCGAAATCCTTCCGCGGCTTCCACGCCAGGCGCATGTCGAGGCCGTAGTACGAGGGGATGTTCACCAGCGAAGTGCCCAGAGGGATCGAGGTCCGGCCGACATGGCGCAGCCATAGGTCCCATTGCAGGTCTTCGGAAATGTCCCACGAGGAGCGCAGCGAGACCAGGTGGGTGGGGCTGCCTTCGGAATACTCGGTCGGGCCCGCGGTGTTGCGCAGCGAGATCTTGTACCAGCTGTAGCTCGCCTGCAGGTGCCAGTCCGGCGCTGCCCGCCAGTCGACGCTCGCCTCCGCGCCGTGGCTGTCGGCGGCACCCAGGTTCGCGATCTCGATCGGCAGGATCAGCTCGCCCCTGGCGAAGTCGAAGAACGGCGTGCCTTCGATGCCCCCGCGCAGGTCGTCGTAGCGGTAGCGGAACAGCGCAAGGTCGGTCGACAGCGTGGGTGACCAGCGTGTACGCCAGCCGGCATCGATGGCATCGAGGGTTTCCGCGCCGTATTCCGTATTTCCGCTCACGTAGGGCACGATGAATTCGGGACCGGGGCCGCCCGGCGGCGCGATCCTGGTCGCGCGCAGCCGGGTCCTGGCGTCGGATTCGCCGCGCGACGGCGTGCGGCTGGCGCGCGCCGCCGACACCCACAGGCGGTTGGCTTCGTCGGGCATGTGCAGCAGGCGCACGTTGGGCTGGAATTCGTAGCCCGAGTAGGCGTTGTGCTCGAGGCGGCTGCCGATGGTGAGCTTCCAGCGATTCGGCTGCAGCGTGATGTCGTCCTGCACGAAGACGCTGGCGAGGTTGGTGTTGCGCCGCTCGGCGCTGAGGGACAGGTAGGGTGCCACGCCCGTCACGTCGTCACGCGTGTGGCGAATGCCGGTTCCCCAGACGATGTCGTGACGGCTGCCGCTGCCGAGTTGCTGCTGGTATTCCAGGTCGAAGGTGGAGCGGCGCCAGTTCGCGATGCCGATGCCCAGTTCCTCGTGCTCGACGTAGCCCTGCAGCGAATGCCGCGTGCCGCTCTCGCCGACATGCTCCCACAGGCCCAGCAGGTGCGCCGAGTTTGCGCGTGACGTGAAGTTCAGCAGCGGCGGGTCGCCGGCACTGAGCTGCACGATCTGGTCGCCGGCGTCGCTGTTGATGACGCCCAGATCGACGGAATAGCGGTCGGCGCCGGCATCGCGGTCGAGCCGCAGCCCTGCGCGCTGCGTGCGCAGGAAGTCGCGTGCCGCATCGCCGCTCGCCGTGATCGAGGGTTCCACATACTGCTGTTCGGCATGGATGCGCAGGTGGGTCGTATCGTCGATCCTGACCCCATGGCTGACGAAGCCGGTGCCGCGCAATTCGGTGCCCGCGCCGACCGCCACCCGGGTGCCCTGGCTGTCGCGCGCGCCGCGGGTGATGATGTTGATGACGCCGTTGACCGCGTTCGCCCCCCAGATCGATGCGCCCGGGCCGCGGATCACTTCGATGCGCTCGATGTTTTCCAGCGGGACGTCGATGGACTCCCAGAACACGCCGGAATACATCGGCGTGTAGATGCTGCGCCCGTCCTGCAGGACCAGCAGCTTGTTCGAGAAACGCCCGGCGAAGCCGCGGATCGACACGCTCCAGCGGTTGTTGGCGAACTGCGCGACGTGCACGCCGGGCGCCAGACGCAAGGCCTCCGGGATGTTGCTGGCGCCGCTGCGCCTGATGTCGTTCGCACTGATCACGTACACCGCCGCCGCAGTGTCGCCCAGCTGCTGCGCCTTCTTGCCGACCGAGGTGACGACGACATTCATCAGCTCTTCCAGGCTGAGGTCGAACAACTCCTGCGCGGGCGCCGGACCGAAGGCGCATGCCATCGAGGGGGCGTGCAGCAGCACGGGCACCAACAGCGCGGTCAACAGCCGGCGCTTGCGGGGACTTGATCGGGTCATGGCAGGTTTCTCCTTCTAGGCCTTGCGGGCAGGCGGCAGCTTGCGCGCGCCAGCGGACGGCGAAATCAATCTTCGCCCCGTCTACGGCCATTCGGCCGTGGTCTTGAGCGCCGTGTCCCGTGCGCCGGCCGGCGTGTCCCGCCACACCGGCCCGCAAGTGGGCCGATTCCGTTCGCAGGGCGACGGCCGCTGGCGTGTCGCCTGCATGCGCGCAGGCGGGCGCAGGACCGAGACGGTTCCCGCGCCACGAAATGTGCGGTTGCAGCATCGAACGCGCCGCGAAAAGCCGGAGTAGCCAACCGAGATGCTGCCTTGCCGAGTCGATGCATGTATATTGCAGCGCAATATATTGATCTCGATCAAGATTCCCTGTTGCGGCTGGCAAATTCGCTATGGCATGATCATCGGTACTTTGCAGAAGTGCTCAATTCAAGCAAAAACAAGGCGCTTTGCACTCTTTCACGGTTCCGCCCGCCTGTCGTCGCGGACCGAAACTGCACTCGACGGGGGAGACCATGGGCCGTGTCGGTCGCGCTGCAACGCTGTTGTTCCTAACCCTTGCGGGCTTTGGCGTCCACGCTGCGGATGGCGTTGCCCGCTACAACCTGCAGACGCCGGTGACCGGCATCGCCGAGCAGATCAACGACATGCACACCTTGATGCTGGTGATCTGTCTGTTCATCTTCATCGCCGTCTTCGGCGTGATGTTCTGGTCGGTCTTCTACCATCGCAAATCGCGCGGCGCGGTCGCCGCGAACTTCCACGAGAACACCGCGGTCGAGATCGCGTGGACCGTGATCCCGGTGCTCATCCTGCTCGGCATGGCCTGGCCGGCGACCAAGACGATCATCGAGATGAAGGACACCTCGAACCCCGACATCACCGTCAAGGCCACGGGCTACCAGTGGAAGTGGGGTTACGACTACCTGCAGGGCGAGGGCGAGGGCATCCGCTTCCTGTCCGGAACGTCGACGCCGCGGGCGCAGATCGACGGCGCAGCGCCCAAGGGCGATACTTACCTGCTCGAAGTTGACAAGCCGCTGGTCGTGCCGGTGGGCAAGAAGATCCGCGTACTGCTCACCGCCAACGACGTCATCCATTCGTGGTGGGTGCCGGCCTTTGGTGTCAAGCAGGATGCGATCCCCGGCTTCATCCGCGACACCTGGTTCCGCGCCGACAAGGAGGGCGTGTTCCGCGGCAATTGCGCCGAGCTGTGCGGCAAGGACCACGGCTTCATGCCGATCGAGGTGCATGTGGTCTCGGCCGAGAAGTACGCGGCCTGGGTGGGCGAACAGAAGACGATGACCGACGCGGCCGCCGTCGACGACCAGCGCGAGTGGGCGCTGGCCGAGCTGGTGAGCCGCGGCGAGAAGGTCTTCGCCGCCAACTGCGCCGCCTGCCACCAGGCCGACGGCAAGGGTCTGCCGCCGGCCTTCCCGGCGCTCGACGGCTCGTCGATGGTGCTCGGAGACCTGGCCGCGCAGATCGATCTCGTGCTGCACGGCAAGGCCGGCACGGCGATGGCCGCGTTCGGCGGGCAGTTGTCGGACGCCGAGGTCGCCGCCGTGATCACCTACACCCGCAACGCGTGGGGCAACGCCACCGGCCAGGCCATCCAGCCCGCCGACGTCGCCGCCGGCCGCAAAGGCTGAGTCGGAACTGGCTCACGTAACGCCGAAAAACGTCGAAGTCTGACAGGAGGACCCCGCATGGCCGCCGTTACACCCGATCAGCTGCACGGTCACCACCATGGGCCAACCGGCCTGATGCGCTGGATCACGACGACCAACCACAAGGACATCGGCACGATGTACCTGATCTTCAGCTTCATCATGTTCCTTTCGGGGGGCGTGATGGCGCTGACGATCAGGGCCGAACTGTTCCAGCCCGGCCTGCAGGTCGTGCAGCCCGAGTTCTTCAACCAGCTCACCACGATGCACGGGCTGGTGATGGTGTTCGGCGCGATCATGCCGGCCTTCGTCGGCTTCGCGAACTGGATGATCCCGCTCATGATCGGCGCCTCCGACATGGCGTTCGCGCGCATGAACAACTGGAGCTTCTGGCTGCTGCCGCCCGCGGCGCTCCTGCTGATCGGCTCGTTCTTCGTCCCCGGCGGCGCCACGGCGGCCGGCTGGACGCTTTACGCGCCGCTGTCGGTGCAGATGGGCATGGGCATGGATCTGGCGATCTTCGCCATCCACATCATGGGCGTGAGCTCGATCATGGGCGCCATCAACATCGTCGTCACGGTGCTCAACATGCGCGCGCCCGGCATGACGATGATGAAGATGCCGCTGTTCTGCTGGACCTGGCTGATCACCGCCTACCTGCTGATCGCGGTGATGCCGGTGCTGGCCGGTGCGGTGACGATGATCCTCACCGACCGTCACTTCGGCACCAGCTTCTTCAGCGCGGCGGGCGGCGGCGACCCGGTCATGTACCAGCACATCTTCTGGTTCTTCGGCCATCCGGAGGTCTACATCATGATCCTTCCGGCCTTCGGCATCGTCAGCCAGATCATCCCGACCTTTGCCCGGAAGCCGCTGTTCGGCTATGCATCGATGGTATACGCGACGTCCTCGATCGCGATCCTCTCCTTCGCCGTCTGGGCGCACCACATGTTCGCCACCGGCATGCCGGCAGTCGGGCAGATCTTCTTCATGTACGCGACCATGCTGATCGCGGTGCCGACCGGCGTGAAGGTCTTCAACTGGGTGGCGACGATGTGGCGCGGCTCGATGACCTTCGAGACGCCGATGTTGTGGGCGGTCGGCTTCATCTTCGTGTTCACGATGGGCGGCTTCACCGGCCTGATCTGCGCGATCGCGCCGATCGACATCCAGGTGCAGGACACCTACTACGTCGTGGCCCACTTCCACTACGTGCTCGTCGCCGGGTCGCTGTTCGCCCTGTTCGCCGGCGCCTACTACTGGCTGCCGAAATGGACCGGGAACATGCCCAACGAGGCACTGGGCAAGCTGCACTTCTGGTGCTCGATCGTGTTCTTCAACATCACCTTCTTCCCGATGCATTTCCTCGGGCTCGCCGGCATGCCGCGGCGCATCCCCGACTATGCGCTCCAGTTCGCCGACTTCAACGCGGTCGCCACCGTGGGGGCCTTCGGCTTCGGCCTGTCGCAGCTGATCTTCCTCGTCGTCGTGCTCAAGTGCGTGCGCGGCGGCGAGCGTTCGCCTGCGCGCTCGTGGGAAGCGGCGGAAGGACTGGAATGGACGGTGCCTTCGCCGGCGCCCTACCACACCTTCGAGGAAGCGCCGGTGGTGCGATAGGGCATGGGCGATGGCGAGCAGGGAGCCTCGTGCGGATGGGTTCGCGACGGCAAGGCTTCGCTCGCCGCTACGCCCGCCGGGCGAGGCCCGCCGCGGGCAGCAGCGATGAACTGGAAACGATGGCATGACCGACAGTGAAGACCGCAAGAGGGCCAATCTGCGCACCGGCATGGTGCTGGCGGCGATCGCGTTCGCGTTCTTCCTGTTCGTCATCCTCAAGTACAAGGTGTTCGGGCCATGAGCGCCAGCGGCATGGACGAGGGGCGCGAGCGCGACCTGGGCGCGGAGAA
>JBFGUQ010000130.1:0-6891 GCA_041565515.1 Rhodocyclaceae bacterium
GCCGCCTTGGCGACATGCGCCGGATGGCGCAAGGGCAGAACGACACTGGCGACGCCGAGTGCGATCCGCTCCGTCCGGGCAGCGAGCAGGCCGAGGTATACGAAGGGGTCGAACGTCTGACCCGCATCACCGAACGAGGGCACGTTGAACGGCACGTCCCGCAACCAGACCGCGGAAAATCCCAGCGCTTCCGCCAGCTGGATCCGTTCCACGTGACGGCTCATGGTCGGCACCGGGCCGGTCGAATAGGTCTCCAGCGGCGCCACCACCCCGAGGCTCAACCGGTTCGGGCGGAACACGGTGTTGTATCCCCGATTGATGGGCTGGAAACCGGGACGGTCGACAGGATTGAGCATCTTGAATTCCAGTTCTGTCCCGACCTGGGCGCCGGGCGTGCCCCGGTCGGGGCGTTCGTCGCTGGTTGCGACAGTGCGGCACCGCCACCCAGCGACACGCGAGCGTCTCAGGCGAGGTCGTCCTTGCCTTCGATCAGAAGATGGTGGCTGTCGGAGCCGGCGGTGCGGGCCTCGAGATGCGGGACGTAGGCGGGATCGTTCATGAAGGCCACCGCGTCCTGCCTTGATGGCCACTCGATGATGATTCGAAGTGCGGCGCCTTCGCCTTCGCCTTCGAGGCGTTCGTGGCTGGCCGTGCGGGCGAGGAACTTGCCGCCGTGCCTGGCCACGATTGCGCCCGCGGACCCGATATAGTCCGGGATCCAGTCTTCGGTCGTGGGGGTGACGGCGAGAACGGAGTAGTAGGTCATGATTGGGTGTCTCCTGTGCTTGCTTGGGGTTGCGCCGAGGTCGCGTCGATCGTTTCGTCGAGCAATGCCACCGAGGCGATTCAGCCAGGGTTCCCGAGAGAGGTCTTTGTCTTCTGGAACCCGACGACAGGCCCCGGGGATCCGGAGCACAGCCCCTAAGTTAATGACTTGTTATTGATGAATAAAGACCGTATCTTGAAGTTCATAATTCGGTTCTTGAAGATAATGTGACATGGATATAGACAGCATCCGCCTCTTCGTCCTCGCGGCGGACAAGCTCAACATCAGTGCGGCGGGCCGGGAACTCGGCCTCGCCCCGGCCGTGGCCAGCGCGAGGCTCGCGAAGCTGGAAAACACCCTGGGGGCGGACCTGCTGCACCGCTCGACGAGGAGGGTGACGCTGTCGCTCGAGGGGGCCGAGTTCCTCCCCTACGCCAGGGAGATCCTCGCGCAGGAAAGCGCGGCGCGCGCAGCCCTGGGGCTGGGACAGCCGACCGCGACCGGCACATTGCGGTTCGCCGCGTCCAGCACCTTTGCCCAGCTCTACATCGCTCCGCTGCTGCCCGAATTCCTCGAGCTGCAACCCGGCATCAAGCTCGACTTGCGGCTGTCGGATACGCAGTTCGATCTGATCGAGGGCAGCTTCGATCTCGCCCTGCGCAATTCCGCGCTCGAGGACAGCAGCCTGAAATGCCGGAAACTGGCCGATGACACGCGGGTCCTCTGTGCGTCTCCGGGCTATCTCGATCGGCACGGCGTGCCGCGCCACCCGGATGAACTGGCCATGCACCAGTTGATCGGCTTCAGGGACCAGTCGCCGAGAGAACTGATCGGTCGTGATGGAGAATCAGGCCAGTTCGACCCGAGCCAGGCCGGCTGCCGGCTGGTGTTCGATGACGGGTCGAGTCAGAAGGTGGCGACGATGGCGGGTGCCGGTATCTCGATAAACTCGCTGTGGAGCGTTCATCGGGAGCTGGTAGACGGCTCGCTGGTTCGGGTCTTGCCGGCGTTCGCGGTCAACGATCGGTCGGCGCTGTGGCTCGTCTATCCGAAATCGAACGTCCTGACGGTGAAAGTCAGGACATTCATCGACTTCCTGCTGGAGAAGATCGGCAAGGCGCCAGCGTGGAGCGCAGCCGAGCCCTAGGCGCGGCAAGCAGCCGGACGTGTTCGTCGGGGCCTGTTGCAGCAGCTTCGAGCGCTGACGGAAGAAGCAAGAATATGGGAAGTGAGCTGTTGAGAATCAACAGCGTGGAATGCTTGGCGGAGAGGGCGGGATTCGAACCCGCGTTGGGATATTATCCCAAACACGCTTTCCAGGCGTGCGACTTAAACCACTCATCCACCTCTCCGTGGAAGCCCGGCATTCTATCGGCAAAGTGCAGGCGGGGGAACCCCCAGGCGCGTGATTCGGGCGGCGCCAATGGCACGGCCCGACCCGGGTCGCTCAATGCGTCGCGAGGTAGTGGGTGACCTCGGCGGTGACTGCCTTCAGCCCGCTGATGAGCGGCGCGATGTCGGCGCGCGTGACGACGACGGCTCCCGCGTCGTGATGCCTGCAACGCTTCTCGATTTCGGTAGCCATGCCTACCAGGCGATCCGCGTGCAGTTGGGACAGCGTGCCGCGCACGGTGTGGGTGGCACGGCCGAGGCGGGCGGGGTCGCCGGCCTCGGTTGCTGCGACCAGTTCGGCTTCGATCGCCTTGCGCCAGCCGGCAAAGCTGCGAAGCACCGCGACCAGCGCGGTCTGGCTGCCGGTGAGATCCTGCAGCAGGGCCTGCGGGTCGAAGTGGATGTAGGTCGGTTCGCTCATGAGGGCCGTTCAGGCGGCGGGCGCCGTGGCGTGCCACCGTGCCGGATGCCGCGTCCCCAGCGTCATGGCGTGCGTGTGATCAGGCGGGAAGATCGCGCTCGCGCCGACGCTGCGCGATCAAGGCCTGCATGTAGCCGTGCAGTTCGTGGAACGGAACCGGCTTCTGGTACACGGTGACATCGTGCGGCAGACCCCCTGCCTCGGCGATCTCGTCGTTGCTCAATGCCGTGACCACGACGATCGCAACCTGGCGCGCATGCGGGTTCTCGCGCAGCCGCCGGATCATTTCGAAGCCGTCCAGGCCGGGCATGCGCAGGTCGGCGATCATCAGCTCGGGGGCCCGGCGACCGACCTCGAGCAGCGCGTCCAGGCCATGCTCGAAAAGGCTCACCTCGAGCGGCAGCGACCAGCTCTTAAAGGTCTCGCGATAGATCTGCTGCAGCAGGGTGTCGTCCTCGACCACCATTACGCGCAGCGTTTCCGTCTGCGGCCTGGGGTGGGCGACGGTGTCCTGGCTGCGGGCAAGCAGGGCGTCGACAGAGTCCTGGCGGATGCGCCTGTGGCCACCGGCGGTCTTCCATGCGGCGAGCGCACCACTCTCGACCATCTGCTGGACGGCGCCCAGAGACAGCCCGAGCTGACGCGCAGCCTTGGCCGTGCTGATGAATTCGCTGGGTGATTCTGCTTTGGTCGTCATTGGGCGTCTTGCTGCAATCTGCATAAAGACATTAAAGCAGAAACTAGCAGAAATGCGTGGAATGGCGCAAACAAGCTTGAGCTGGCGGGCGGGCGCCCGGCAGTCGCGTTCCGCGTCCTTCGCCCGCACCGGGAGCGGGCCGGTCCGGAAGCGATGGACGCCCGCCGGCTTGCTACAATCAAGCAGGAAGCGCGGTCCCGGCGGGCCATACCGCCGGTGCGCGCGAAACGGAGCAGGGCGCATGCGTCGCGAAATCTTGCAGGACATCCGGACATGAACACATCACGCAACGTGCTGGGCGGGCCCTTGCTCGCCTGCAGCTACAGCCCGCTGACGGGCTTCTATCGCACCGGCTGCTGCGAGACCGGCGCCGACGACCTCGGCAGGCACATCATCTGCGTGCGCGTCACTGCCGCCTTCCTCGCGTTTTCGCGGGGCGCGGGCAACGACTTGTCGACGCCGCGGCCGGAGTACCGTTTCGCCGGCCTCAAGCCGGGCGATCGGTGGTGCCTGTGCGCGCTGCGCTGGAAGGAAGCCTACGAGGCCGGCGCGGCGCCGCCGGTGGTGCTGGAGGCCACCCACGAGACGGCGCTGCGCATCGTCGATCTCGACGTGCTCAAGGCCCATGCCCTGGGCACGGCGACCGGCCCGCAGTCCTGAAGCGCGCGCACGACTCCCGGCCCCGCCACATGGACTGGCGCCCGCGTCTGGCCGCACTGCTCGATGCGCTCGAGGCCGGCCTGGTCGAGCGCCGTCGCGAGGTGCGCCTGGCGCTGCTCGCGGCGCTCGCGGGCGAGCACACGCTGCTGGTCGGGCCGCCGGGCACGGCCAAGAGCGCGCTGGCGCGGCGCATTCACCATGCCTTTCGTGACGCGCGCTATTTCGAGCGCCTGCTCACCCGCTTCACCGTCCCCGAGGAGTTGTTCGGCCCCCTGTCCATCCGCGCGCTGGAGGAGGACCGCTACGAGCGCCACACCGCCGGATTCCTCCCGGAGGCGGCGGTGGCCTTCATCGACGAGGTGTTCAAGGCCAACAGCGCGATCCTCAACGCCTTGCTGACCCTGCTCAACGAGCGCGAGTTCGACAACGGCGCCGGGCGCCAGCATTGCCCGCTGATCAGCGTGATCGGCGCCACCAACCTGGTGCCGGACGACGAGGTGGCGGAGGCCTTTTTCGACCGTTTCCTCGTGCGCCTGACGGTCGGCCCGGTGAGCGACGCGGGCTTCCTCGACCTGTTGATCGAAGGTACTGCGCCCGGCGCCGTTCCCGGTGTCGAGCAGACCGTCGCCGAGGCGAGCCCGCTCGCCCAGGCCCTCGGCGCGGCGGAGCGCCAGGCGCTCGCACTCGCGGCGCTGCGGGTCGAGCTGCCCCGGGCGGTGCTCGGCCTGCTGGCCGAGCTGCGCGCGTGGCTGGCCAGCAACGGGCAATACGTGTCCGACCGGCGCTGGGTGAAGATCGCCCACCTGCTTCGCGTCGCCGCGGCCGCGGAAGGGCGGGCCGCCGTCGAGTCCTGGGACCTCGCCCTGTTGCCCTGCTGTGTCGCGCCCGACGTGGCCGGCCAGCAGGCGGTGGCCGACTGGCTGGCGGCGCGGCTGGGGGTGCGCGAGGCGATCTCGCCGCCGCGGCTCAGCCGCGTGGTGGAGGCCTTCGAGGCCCAGCTCAAGGTCGAGCGCGAGGCCAACGACCTCGACTACGACGAGGCCGGGCGGTTGCGCTTCTCGGCGGTCGGGCGGGCGGAAGAGCAGGCCCGGGACCTCGCCGGCGAGATCGGCGACGCCAAGGGCGGCGCGGCGGCGCTGCGCATGACCTACTCGCGCAAGCGTCGATACGGCAGGCTGCACATCGAGGCGCGCACCCGGCAGATCGACGCGCTGCTCGAACGCCTCGGCGAATACGCTGCCGAGCTCGATGGCCGGCGGGCCGATCTGGCGGCGTGGCGCGCGCACAGCCTGTGGGCCGAGCCCGCCTTTGCCGGGCGTGCCGATGCGATGCTGTCTGCGACCGGCCAGGCGCTGGCGGCGCTGGCCGAGCGCGCGGGCGCGGCGCGTGCCGGCTTCGAGGCCTTGCCGCGGCTCGACGCCGACGCCGGCGCGGTGCCGCCGCCGGTGGAGCACGAACCGCTGGTGCCCTGAGACGATGGGCGGCGACGGCTCCGAAGGCATGGCGAAGCGCCTGTTCGACGGCCTCGAAGCCCCGCTCGCGCCGCTCGACCGCCTGCCGCGCGGGCTGTGGCTGGGCGGCCTCACGCACTCCCAGGGCCAGGCCGCGCCGCGACTGGGCGCGCTCGAGCACTGGCGCACGGCGCTGCTGCGCGGCGAGGTCCCGTCCGGCGGCGACGTCGCGCACTGGCCGCCGCCCGCGCTGCAGCCGCCGCTCGTCGACGCCCTCGCGCGCCTGAAGCTGCCCGCCTATTGCGCCGACCGCCCGGAGCTGGCCGACACCGTGCTGCAAGGCCTGCTGTTCCACCTCGACCTGATTGTCGATTACCGCGACCGCGGCGCGACCGAAGCCGCTGCCGAGGCGATGGCCATCGACGCCTTCGCCGCCGACTGGGCGGAGCGCTGCGGCGAGATCGACGAGTTCGTCGGCGTCTTCGGCGACCTGGGCGACCTGCTCAAGCACACCCGCTGGGACACCCTGCGCGGCCTGTTGCGCAGCGGCGCATGGCAGGAGGTGGTGCGCATCCGCAAGCTGGTCGAGCGCCTGCCCGGGCTCGCGCGACTCATCCGCGGCCTCGGCCGCGCGCGCGAATCCGAGGACGAATCCAGCGCCAGCCAGGTCATGCGGGCGGTGATCGAACCGGCCATGGCGCAGCGCACCGAGGCGCGCTCGGTGCGCGTGCCGCACCTGCCGGGCGAGACGCGCGGCGTGCATCGCTCCGGGCGCATCGCCCGCATGCTGCCGGTCGAGGCCATGCTGCTGGGCCACCCGCAGCTGCGCCTGGTGTGGCATGCGCGCCATGCCGAGCGCACGCTGCTCGCCTACGAGGACGACGACCGCCTGCGCGAGGAGCGCCAGCGCCCGATGCCGGTGCTGCGCCCCAGCCTGCGCCCGGCGCCGGGCAAGCGCCTGGAGATGGGGCCGATGCTGCTGTGCGTCGACACCTCCGGCTCGATGCAGGGCGGTGCCGAGGCGGTGGCCAAGGCCGTGGTGCTCGAAGCGGTGCGCAGCGCCCACGCCCAGGGCCGCGCCTGCCACGTCTTCGCCTTCGGCGGCACCGACGAGGTGGTCGACATGGGGCTCGCCGTCGACGCCGAGGGCGTCGCGCGCCTGGCAGGCTTCCTCGCCCAGGGGTTTCGCGGCGGCACCGACATCTGCGGGCCGGTCGAGCGCGCGCTCGCGCGCCTGGAGGAGGGCGACTGGCAGCGCGCCGACCTGCTCATCGCCTCCGACGGCGAATTCGGCGCCACCGCCGCGCTCGCCCAGCGCGTGCGCGACGCCCGCACCGGGCGCGGCCTGCGGGTGCAGGGCATCCTCATCGGCGACCGCGAGACCATCGGCCTGCTGGAGCTGGCCGACGACATCTTCTGGGTGCGCGACTGGCGCCGCTACGGCCACGCGCCCACGGCCGACGGCGGCGCGACGGAGACGACCTCGCCGGTGCACGCCAGCACC
>JBFGUQ010000131.1:0-6849 GCA_041565515.1 Rhodocyclaceae bacterium
CGCTTCCTTCGGCGCGGAGGCGCGCCGTGGCCGGGCTATGCGGCACCAGCCGAGTGCCGGGTGCCGGTAAGCACGGTCGAGGCCTGGAAGTGCGAGGCGCTGGCACGGAGTCACGCGGCCGTCATGGTCGGTGGCGGCCGCGGCGCGCTCGAGATCGCTCGCCGCTTCATCGAGCGTGGCCGCCCAGTCTTTCCGCTCCCCTTCATGGGCGGACTGACCGGAAATGCCGACCTCGCCTTTCGCGAGATCCTCAAGACCTGGGACAGCCATCCGGTGCCCGGACTCAGTCTCGGTCAGTTCCTGCAACTCGGGCTGCCCTGGGTGAGCGGCGCCGGGCCGCTGTCCAAGCTGCTGCGTGGCACGCTCGCCGATTTCCCGGACGTGTTCATCTCGTACCGACGGAGCGATGCGCCGGCGGCGGCGGGTCGCATCGCCCACGATCTCGAGGAGCATTTCGGACAACGGCGGGTGTTCCTCGATGTGCAGGACATCGCGCCGAGCCGGGCGTGGGAGGGGGCGATCGCGGGCGCACTCGAGCGCGCGCGCGCCGGGGTGGTCGTGATCGGCCGCAACTGGCTCGCCCCGGCGCCCGGCGAGGACAGGCCGCGACTGTTCGACGAGCACGACGTGGTGCGCAGCGAGATCATGGGCCTGATCGACGGTGGCAAGGCCGTCTTTCCGGTACTCGTCGAGGGTGCGAGCCTCCCGGATGCCACCGCACTGCCCGAGGCCCTGCGACCGCTGCTGCGGCTGCAGGCGAGCACGATCGACAACCCGGGATGGGGCGCCACCATGACACGATTGATACGCGAGCTCGAGCGGGTGATCCGCGACGCCGAGGCCAGGGAGCGCGGCCAGGCCTGAGCCGCCGAACCGAGCACCTTCGCGACACCCCCCGACGGCCCGGCACCCCATCGCGCCGGGGTGACGGCCGTCGCCGCGGCAGGCTAGGGTGCGACCCGCACCAGGAAGGGCAGGTTGGCGGTGGCGGCCTTGCCGCTGGCGTCGCGCACGGTGATGAACAGCCGATAGGCTCCGGGCCGCTGCGGCGCGATGAAGCGGACCTGGCGGGCGTCGGCCGCGAGCACTTCGACCCCGATTCGCGCTGGCGCAGCCTCGAGATCGCCGCCCAGACGCAGGTCGGTGGCCTCGGCGAGTACCTTCCACTCGGTCTGCAGCGAGACCTCGCCGGCACTGCTGCGGGCGTCGACGCCGGCCGAAATCTGCTGTCCGGGAGCGAATACGTCGGCCGCGATGCCGATGCCGAGGATCGTCGGCGCGGGAACGGACGGCGGACGGCCCCAGGCCTCGGCGAGCGCATCGCTCATTTCGGTCAGGCTGCCGTCGGCAAGCAGCAGGCCATGCCAGGTTTCGGTCTGCTCCTGCTTCGCTCCCCACAGGAAGGGGAACACGCCGCGGATCTGCGGGTTCGCCCGCAGCACGGGAAGCGCGGCACGGAAGAAATCGGCCTTCTGCCGGCTGGTGAGTTCCACCGGCGCCCCCCAGGGCTTGCGCCCCGCCTGCCACTGGCCGAGCGGGCCCAGCTCGGAGATCACCACCGGTTTCGAGATGCCGGCCTCGCGCAGGCGTTGCGCCAGATCGAACACCGCGCCGGCGTAGAGGTTGATGCCGACGAGGTCGACCGCCGCGCAGCACCCGGCCAGCAGCCGCAGGCGCTCGAGGCTGGTGTCGGCCACCACCATCAGCGTCGGGTGCGCCGGATCGAGCGACTTGACCACCGCTGCCAGGCGATCGACCTCGCGCCACGCCGGCAGCGGGTCGGCTTCGCCGGTCTCGACCTCGTTGCCGACGCCCCAGGCGAGCAGCGCGGGGTGGTTGCGGTAGCGGCTGACGAAACGACGGATGCGCGCCTCCTGCGCCTGCAGCGCGGCCTGGTCGTCGAGGCGGAAGCCGTGGCGCGGGTGCCCGACCCACAGCCCCATCACCACCCCAAGGCCGAGGCGGCGGGCCTCGTCCAGCACCCAGGCATCGGACTCGCGATAGACGCGGATGACACGGGCGCCGGCGGCGGCGAGTTTTTCCAGCGCGGCGCGGTCGCCCTCGAAGGCGGCGCCCTGCCACTGCGTGGCGACCGGCGGCTGGGCGGCCGTGCCTGCGGCGCAGAAGAGCAGGGACAGCGCCAGCAGGGCGACGGCGCGGATCGGGCGGAACAGGGCAGGGGGTGGCATCGGCGACGGTGGCGGGCAGGGAGCGCAATGGACGGCAGACGATCATAGCCGGGTTTTCGACGGCGGCGCGGGGAGGGCGGCATCGGGTCGCGCGCGCCGGCGCCGGAGCAGGGCTTGCCGGTCTCGCGAGAATCGGCGCGACAGGACGGTATTCCGCTCGGCGACGGCGTGGTCCAGACTGTGAGCCCGAGCGCAGGGTAGGTGGGCATGGGCCCGAGCGGTTGCCCGCGCATGCGAGGCATCAATCACGATCACCACGGAGCACGAGCATGGAACTGGGAATCAAGGGTAGGCGCGCGCTGGTTTGCGGCGCGAGCAAGGGGCTGGGCCGGGGGTGTGCCGAGGCGCTGGCGGCGGCCGGCGCCGAGGTCACGATCGTCGCGCGCGGCCGCGAGGTGCTGGAAGAAGCGGCGCGCGCGATGCAGTCGGCGCACGGCGTGGCCGTTCAGGTCGTTGCCTGCGACATCACCACCACAGAGGGGCGGCGCGCCGCGCTGGCCGCCTGCCCGTCGCCGGACATCCTCGTCACCAATGCCGGCGGGCCGCCGCCCGGGGATTTCCGCGACTGGGCGCGCGACGACTGGATCGCCGCGCTCGATGCCAACATGCTGACCCCGATCGAACTGATCAAGGCCAGCGTCGACGGCATGATCGCGCGTGGCTTCGGCCGCATCATCAACATCACCTCGGGGGCGGTGAAGGCGCCGATCGCCGCGCTCGGTCTCTCCAATGGCGCGCGCAGCGGCCTCACCGGCTTCGTCGCCGGCCTGGCACGCTCGGTGGCCAGCCACAACGTGACCGTCAACAACCTGTTGCCCGGCGCCTTCGATACCGAGCGCCTGCAGAAGACGATGGGCAGCGTCGCGCGTGCCGAGGGCATCTCGGAGGAGGCGGCACGCGAATGGCGCCTGGGCACGATCCCGGCCGGCCGCTTCGGCGACCCCGCCGAGTTCGGTGCCGCCTGCGCCTTCCTGTGCAGCGCGCACGCCGGCTTCATCACCGGGCAGAACCTGCTCATCGACGGCGGCGCCTATCCCGGCACCTTCTAGTGCCGTGTCGCAGGTTCAGACGGGCAGCTCATCGAAGGTGGCGTAGGTCGACCGCAGCCAGGTCTTGACGCGCTGGCGCTCGAGCATGCCCAGCGCGTCGGGCCCGCTCCGGATATTGACCGCCGCCCAGAAGCTGGCGTTCTGGCGGTCGATCTTGCGCATGCTGGCCTCGTGCAGGGCCGGCAGGCTGACGACGCGTCCGCCCAGGGCGATGGCCCGTTCGAGTTCGGGCGATGCGTCCAGCTGCGAGAAGTCGCTGCCCCGCCCCAGGTTCCTGACCACGAGATAGTTGGGGCCGTCGCCGTACGAGTCGAGCAGGCGGCCCAGCAGGTCCACCGAGTCCTTTCCGGCGTCGGCCAGATGCCAGAAATTGACCGTGACGCCCAACTCGCCGAGCAGCGGCACGAGGTCGGAATCCTTGACCCAGCGCGCCAGCGGGGCCGCGGTCTGCGCGGCGAGGTCGACGATCACGCTCTCCTCCATGCCCTCGGCCGGGGCGTCTTCGAAGCTGCTCACGATGCGGTCGAGGCCCTCGTAGCTGTCGACGATCACAGGCGAGGCGTAGTCGGCGTAAAAGCGGGTGAATGAGGTGTGGGAGCGATCCGTGTCGAAGCCGGTGAAGCGCCTGCCCTTGTCGATGTAGTACTGGGCCAGAACGCGGGCGGCAACCGACTTGCCCACGCCGCCCTTCTCGCCGCCGATGAAATTGAGTGATCGCATGTGTTGGTCCTGTGAATTGTTGATCGATGATCCCTGCCGACTGCAATGGGCCGGGAACGCGGCACGTCGGCGCAGCAAGAATCATGCGTGCGCCCGGTGTGCCAGCCGGTAGCGGGAGGCCGGCGGCCATCGCTTGCCGGGCCGCAACGGATGGGTCGAATCGGGGTGGCGAGCTCACGACCGAATCGCGTCTCGCCGCCCGCATGGTGCCCTAAATCGGTGCAATTGCGCTCGAGCGGTGCGCGCATTCGCGCCATCATCGGCCGCGCGGTGACCATCCACTCGCCCCGCCCGCGACTGCCCGTCGAAGAACAGGCGCCTGTGCGCGCGGAACTCGCCGCCGCTGCCGGAAGCAGATGCGGTTTTGCCCGGCAGGCCTTCATCGCGGTCGGTCCGCTGGGGCACAATGGCAATCCCCGACCCGGAGTCCCGCCATGCCCGTCCAACCCTTTCACCTCGCCTTCCCCGTCGATGATCTGGAAGCCGCCCGCGCCTTCTATGGCGGGGTGCTCGGCTGTCCGGAAGGTCGCAGTTCGGATCACTGGATCGACTACGATTTCTTCGGCCACCAGATCGTCGCCCACCTCGCCCCCGGTCGCGGTGGCCGCCAGGCGAGCAATGCGGTCGATGGCGACGAGGTGCCGGTGCCGCACTTCGGCGTCGTGCTCGACATGGACGGCTTCGATGCCGTGGCCGAACGCCTCAAGGCGGCAGGGGTGAAGTTCGTCATCGAGCCGCACATCCGCTTCGCCGGCCTGCCCGGCGAGCAGGCCACGATGTTCTTCCTCGACCCGTCTGGCAACGCGCTCGAATTCAAGGCCTTCGCCGATATCGGCAGGCTCTTCGCCAAACAGTGATGCCAGGCCGCGCCGCGGCCACGCTCGCCTGCTCGGCGAGCATCGGCAGGGACGCGGGCGGCGCCCCGGCGGCCGTCGTCGCCACGAGGCGGGCGCATATGGTAAGACTGTGTCCGTCGAATGAATGAGGCTTGGTCATGAGTCACAAGCATCGGAACGTACTGGAAGCGGTCTTTCACGAACCCGTCGGCAGCAACATCCAGTGGCGTGCGGTCGAATCGTTGCTGAACCACGTCGGTGCGCGCATCGAACCGAGCCACGGCGCGCGCTTTCGCGTCTTGCTCAACGGCCACGAGTTCTTCGTGCACCATCCGCACCACGGCAACGAGCTGCCCAAGAGCGAAGTCAAGCACCTGCGCGAGTGCCTCGCCAGCGCCGGTGTCACGCCGTCGAGTTACGAGGAGGACAAGGGCTGAGGCGCAGTCCGCCGGGCGATGTTCCGCCCCTGGGCGGGATCGCCCGCGCGCCGGAGCCGGGTGCTCGAGGAGGAGCGACAGTGCTTTATTTCGCCTATGGGTCGAACATGTCCAGCCTGCGCCTGCGGGACAGGCTGAAGTCGGCGACGCGTGTAACGCTCGCACGTCTTCCTGGCCATCGCCTGGCCTTCCACAAGGTGGGCGACGATGGTTCGGGCAAGTGCGATGCCTGGTCTACCGGCAATCCTGCGGATCAGGTCTGCGGGGTGGTGTTCGACATCGCCGCGGTGGAGAAGGCGATCCTCGATCGCATCGAAGGCCTCGGCGTGGGCTACGAGGAAGAGTCGGTCGGGCTGCTGACGACAGGCCATGGCGTGCTGCAGGCCTTTACCTATCGCGCCCTGCGTGTCGACCCGGCGCTGCGGCCTTATCACTGGTACAAGGAACACGTCCTCGTCGGCGCGCGCGAGCACCGGCTGCCGGACGCCTACGTGCAGCAGATCGAGCTGGTTTCGGCGATCGACGATCCCGACGAGGTTCGCAGCGCGCGTGAGAATTGGATCTATCGCCGCTAGTCGCCCCTGCCATCGGAGACGACCTTGCGGACCACGCATCGGGGCACGACCTTGCCCCGCAATCGGAGGATCAGCGAATGGGTGTGCTACTGCTCGGGCTTGTCGTCTTCTTCGCCGCGCACTCGGTGTCCATCGTCAACGAGCCGTGGCGCAACCGCGTGGCAGCGAAGATGGGGGAAGGGCCTTGGAAGGGCGTGTATTCGCTGGCGTCGCTCGCCGGCTTCGCGCTCGTCGTGTGGGGCTACGGCCTGGCGCGCCAGGATCCGGTCGTGCTCTACCTGCCGCCCGCATGGCTGCGCCACCTCGCGATGTTGCTCCTCGTCCCGGTGTTTCCGCTGCTGCTCGCGGCCTATCTGCCCGGGCGCATCCAGTCCGCCGCCCGGCACCCGATGCTGCTGGCGACCAAGCTCTGGGCGGTCGCCCACCTGGCTGCCAATGGCATGTTGGCCGACGTCGTGCTGTTCGGTGCCTTCCTCGCCTGGGCGGTGGTGGATCGGATCTCCCTGAAGCGGCGCACCCCGCGGCCCGTTCCGCACGCCCCGGCCTCGAAGGCCAACGACCTCATCGCGGTGATTGCGGGGCTCGGCCTTTACGTCGCCTTCGTCCTCTGGCTCCATGCCTGGCTCATCGGCGTGTCGCCGATCGGGCGCTGAATCGACCCGGTGGGCGTGCATCGTTCGACGATCGCGGCGGGCTCGGTTACGGCGGCCCGGTGTCGCCGGAACACGGTTGCGGACGGCTTGTATGGCTGCCGGATTGCGGCAGGGCGGGCAGCCGGGGCAAGCCGGGAGACGGGCGCGCTTGGTCGCGTTGATGGCAGGGGGAGCGGCGCGCCATCGTGCCGGCAACGGATCGAGCAATGTACGCAGCCCTGCTGATCGCCACCCTGTGTTTCGTCGTCCTGACCGTGCTGCCGCTGTCGCGGCACGAGGCGTGGTGGGTTCGCGGCTGGGATTTTCCGCGTTTGCAGCTGAGCGCCCTGCTGGCGCTCTTGCTGGTGGCGCAACTGCTCGTGCTCGACCTGTCGCAGGCCGGGAGCTGGC
>JBFGUQ010000132.1:0-6821 GCA_041565515.1 Rhodocyclaceae bacterium
GATGTGGCCGGTGGTGCGCGACTTCACCCCCGGCGTGCTGGCAGGCGCCGGGCTCGGCAGCCTGACGGCGCGCCATGTATCCGCCGCCGGCCTGGGTTTGTTCTTTGCGCTGTTCCTGATCCTGGTGGCGCTGCAACTCCTGCTCGGGCTCAGGCCGAAGCCCGGGCGGACGCTGCCGGGGCGTGTCGGGCAGGCGCTCGCGGGCCTTGCCATCGGCATGGTGTCGGCGCTTGCCGCGGTCGGTGGCGGTACGATGACGGTGCCCTTCCTGACCTGGTGCAACTGCCCGATCCGCAAGGCGATCGGTACGGCCGCGGCGGTCGGTTTCCCGATCGCGGTGGGGGGGACGCTGGGCTACGTCTTCAGCGGCTGGACGGTGTCCGGCCTGCCGGCGGGCAGCCTGGGTTTCGTCTATCTGCCGGCGCTGATCTGGACCGTGCTGGCGGGCGTTGTCGCCGCGCCCCTGGGCGCGCGCGCGGCGAACGTGCTGCCGGCGGTCATGCTGCGCCGCCTGTTCGCGGTGCTGCTGCTGGTGGTCGCCTGGCGAATGCTCAGCCGGCTGTAGGGCCGAGCGAGCGGTTCAGCGCTCCGGTTCCAGGAGCGCGCGCAGGGTGTCGGTGCAGATCCGGCCGACGACCTCGTCGCCGCGCCTGACCGCCAGCGGCGCCCGGCGCCCGACCAGGCGTGGCAGCACGGTCTCGATCGCAGCGTCGGCGTCGACCGCGGCAGCCGCCTCGGGCACGGGTAGCTCCGCCGGCCAGGGGGCGAGCGCGTTGTGCACCTTGAGCGCACGTGCGCGATTGACGTCACGCACGAACTCGGCGACACAGGCGTCGGCCGGGCGCAGCAGGATGTCCTCGGGCGTGCCCACGTGCACCAGGGCGCCGTCGCGGAGCACGGCGATGCGGTTGCCGATGCGCAGCGCCTCGTCGAGGTCGTGGGTGATGAACACGACGGTCTTGCCCAGCGTCGCCTGCAGCTCCAGCAGTTCGGCCTGCAACTGCGAGCGGATCAGCGGGTCGAGCGCCGAGAAGGCCTCGTCCATCAGGATGATGTCGGTCCCCGCGCACAGCGCACGGGCAAGGCCGACCCGTTGCTGCATGCCGCCGGAGAGTTGCGACGGCAACTGGTTCTCGACTCCGGACAGGCCGACGCGTTCGATCCAGCGCCGTGCCTCGGCGTGGCGGCGCGCCCGGTCGATGCCCTGGATCTCGAGGGCGTAGGCGACGTTGTCGATGACACGGCGGTGGGCGTGCAGGCCGAAGCGCTGGAACACCATCGCCAGGCGTCGCCGGCGCAGGGCGATGAGTCCGGGGATCGGCAGCGCGGTGACGTCCTGGCCCTCGACCCGAACCGTGCCCTCGGTGGGGTCGATGAGGCGATTGATGTGGCGCACCAGCGTCGATTTGCCCGAGCCCGACAAGCCCATGATGACGAAGATCTCGCCCGCCTCGATGTCGAGGTCGATGTCGAGCAGCGCGAGGACGTGGCCGGTGTCGGCCAGCAGCTCGGCCTTGCCCATGCCCGCGCGCACGCGCTCGAGCGCGGCCTGGGGGCGAGGGCCGAAGACGGTGCTGAGGCCGCGCAGCTCGATCAGGGCCATGCCGGTCAGGCGTCCGGGTCGGTCTGCAGGCGCCTGCCACCGGCCTGCAGGATGCGGTCGAGGACGATTGCGAGCACGACGATGACGAGGCCGCCGACCAGGCCTTCGCCGGCGTCGTTGCGCTGCAGGCCGAGGAGCACGGTCTCGCCGACGCCGCGCGCACCGATCATCGACGCGATCACCACCATGGCCAGCGCCATCATCGTCGTCTGGTTGATGCCCTGCATGATCGACGGCAGGGACAACGGGATCTGCACGCTGGTGAGCAGCTGCCAGCGTGTCGCGCCGAAGGCCCGCCCGGCCTCGATCGCCTCGCGGCTGACCTGGCGGATGCCGAGCTCGGTGAGGCGGATCAGCGGCGGTGCGGCATACACCACGGTGGCGAGGATCGCCGGCACCTTGCCGAGCCCGAACAGCATCGCGGCCGGGATCAGGTAGACGAAGCTGGGAATCGTCTGCATCAGGTCGAGCACCGGCGCCACGACCCGGCGAACCCAGTCGGAGCGTGCGCACCACACGCCCAGCGGCAGGCCGATGAGAATGGACACCAGCACCGACACCAGCACCAGTGCGAGTGTCTGCATGGACTGGTCCCACTGGCCGAGCGCCCCCACCATCCACATGCCGGCGGTGGCGCCGAGGGCGAAGCGCCAGCGCCGGCTGACGGCGAAGGCGAGCACCGCGGTGGCGAGCAGGATGGCCCATGGCGGCGCGCCCCGCAGAACGCGCTCGATGGCGATCAGGATCGTCAGCAGGCTGTTGGCGAAGGCCTCGAACTGGTCGCCGAAACGCACGATCAGGGTGTCTATCGCCGCGTTGGTGGCGTGGCGCAGCGGTGTGCGCCAGTCCGGAAAGATGTCGACCGCGGCGGGCAGCAGCGCAGTCACCCCCGCCGTCGCCACCTCAGAGCGCGGCCTTCACCCGCGCGGCCACGTCGGCCGGCACCCAGCGCGTCCACACGTCGGCGCGCGTCTGCAGGAAGTGGCGCGCGGCCGCGCCTGCATTGGCGTCGTGATCGCGCATGTAGGCCAGCGCCTCGGAGACCATCGCGGCGGTGGTCTCGTAGCCCTTGAAAAAGGCGTGCAGCGCCGGTGCGCGGCCGATGAATGCGGTGTTGGCGCCGATGACGACCTCGACCACCGGGAAGGCCGTGGCCTCGGTCGCCTTGGCCGGATCATCGACGGCGAGCAGCGCCTGCCACTTCGCCGGGTCGTAGGGTGGCTCCTCGAGCTTGACCACCTGGTCGCCGAGCTTGCCGAGCAGCCAGGTCGGCCCCCAGTGATAGAACAGCACGGGCCGCTTGCGGCGCACGGCCGACTCGACCGCCGCCGACAGCGCCGCGCCGGTGCCGGGGCGGAAGTTGGTGAAGTGCCCGGTCAAGCCGTAGGCGTGCAGCTTCTTGGTATTGACGACCTCGCAGTGCCAGCCGGCGATGCAGTTCAGGAAGCGGCCCTTGGCCGGCTCCTCGGGGTCGCGGAAGACGTCCTTGTATTTCGGCAGATCGGACACCGACCGCAGCCCCGCCGCGGGCGCGCCGGCGCCCTCAACGACGTAGCGCGGGACGAACCAGCCCTCGGTGGCGTCGGGGAAGTTGGTGCCGACCTCGGTCAGGGTGCCCGCTGCCATGCCGTCGGTCCAGCTCTGCGGTGTATTGGACTTCCACACCTCCATCACCACATGCACCTCGCCGCGGGTCATGCCGTTGTGCAGCGCGACCAGGGCACCCGGGATGATGTCGGTGGCGCAGCCGTAGCCCTTGTCGAGGATGAAGCGCGCGACCTCGGTGTGGAAGGCGTTCGAGTCGTAGTCGAGGCCGGCGAAGATCACCTTGTGGTCGACCTCGCAGGCGGGTGCCTGGGCAGTGGCCGTGGTGGATGCGCCCAGGAGGGCCGAGCAAAGCGCCGCTGCGCCGAGGATCCTGCACGGATTCATCGAGATTCTCCCGCGGTCTGCGTCCATCGGCGAGCCGCCGACGGAGGTGGGTGTCGAACCAGTTGGCGGCGCGCGCCGAAGGCGGCCGGCCGCGCCTGCATGCCTAGAGTAGCACGCGTTCGATGCCGCCGTTGTTGGCCCGGGCGACGTATTCCGGCAGCCAGTTCTCGCCCAGCAGGTGCTTCGCCAGTTCGACCACGATGTAGTCGGGCTCGATTCCGCCGGCGTCGTCGGCGTAGCGGTGCATGCCCTGCAGGCAGCTCGGGCAGGAGGTGAGGATCTTCACCTTCGCCGTCGGATCGTCCTCGCGCAGCGCCGCCGCGCCCTTCTCGATCTCCTGCTGCTTGCGGAAGCGCACCTGGGTGGAGATGTCCGGGCGGGCGACCGCCAGCGTGCCGGATTCGCCGCAGCAGCGGTCCGACAGATCGACCCGCGTGCCCATCAGCTCGTTGGCCACCTTGATGCCCGAATGGACCTTCATCGGCGTGTGGCAGGGCTCGTGGTACATGTACTTCACGCCATCGACGCCGTCGAGCTTGACGCCCTTTTCCATCAGGTACTCGTGGATGTCGAGCAGGCGGCAGCCGGGGAAGATCTTCTCGAATTCGTACTTCTGCAACTGATCCATGCAGGTGCCGCAGGACACGATCACGGTCCTGATGTCGAGATAGTTCAGCGTGTTGGCGACGCGATGGAACAGCACGCGGTTGTCGGTGGTGATCTTCTGGCCCTTTTCCTCCTCGCCGGCGGCGGTCTGCGGATAGCCGCAGCACAGGTAGCCGGGGGGCAGCACGGTCTGCGCGCCGACGTGGTAAAGCATCGCCTGCGTCGCCAGCCCGACCTGGCTGAACAGGCGCTCGGAGCCGCAGCCGGGGAAGTAGAACACCGCCTCGGACTCGCCGTTGGCCTTCTGCGGGTCGCGGATCACCGGGATGACCTTGTCGTCCTCGATGTCGAGCAGCGCGCGCGAGGTCTTCTTCGGCAGGTTGCCCGGCATCGGCTTGTTGATGAAGTGGATCACCTGGGCGCGCACCGGTGGCTTGCCCAGGGTCGACGGCGGTGCCTGCACCTGCGGCTGCACCAGGCCGAGCCTCTTGCCCATTCCATATGCCCAGCGCTGCGCCTTGTAGCCCCATTCGATCATGCCGGTGCGCATCAGCTTGATCGTGGCCGGGTCCTTGATCGTCAGGAAGGCCATCGCCGCCGCCTTGCCCGGGTTGAACGATTTCTTGCCCTGCTTGCGCAGCAGGTTGCGCATCTTGATCGAGACGTCGCCGAAGTCGATGTCGACCGGACACGGCTTCTCGCACTTGTGGCAGATCGTGCAATGGTCGGCCACGTCCTCGAACTCGGCCCAGTGCGCGAGCGATACGCCGCGGCGGGTCTGCTCCTCGTAAAGGAAGGCCTCGATCAGCAGCGAGGTGGAGAGGATCTTGTTGCGCGGGCTGTAGAGCAGGTTGGCGCGGGGCACGTGGGTCGAGCACACCGGCTTGCACTTGCCGCAGCGCAGGCAGTCCTTGATGTCGTGGGCGATATCGCCGACATCGGTCTGCTCCATGATGATGGACTCGTGCCCCATGAGGTTGAAGCTGGGCGTGTAGGCGTTGTCGAGGTTGCCCTTGATCGTGCCTTCGCGCATCAGCTTGCCGCGGTTGAAGCGTCCCTCCGGGTCGACCTTCTCCTTGTACGCCCAGAAGCTGGCCATCTCGGCGTCGGTCAGGTAGTCGAGCTTGGTGATGCCGATGCCGTGCTCGCCGGAGATCACGCCGTCGAGCGAGCGCGCCAGCGCCATGATGCGGTCGACCGCGCGGTTGGCGGTCTGCAGCATGTCGTAGTTGTCGGAGTTGACCGGCAGGTTGGTATGCACGTTGCCGTCGCCGGCGTGCATGTGCAGCGCCACGAACACGCGCCCACGCAGGATCGCGCGGTGGATGTCCTCGATGCGCCCGAGCACGGGGGCAAAGACCGCGCCGTTGAAGGCATCGGTCAGTTGCGGGCGCAGCTCCTTCTTCCAAGAAACGCGGATCGAGTAATCCTGCAGCCGATGGAACAGCAGCGGGTTGTCGGCGCGATTGCTCAGCTCGCCGGCGACGATGCCGTACTCGGCGAAGTGCTGCTCGGCCTCGGCCAGCGGCATGTCGAGGTTGTCGAGCAGCCATTGCCAGCGCCGGCGGACGGCGGCGACGTGGTCGAGCGCCGCCTGGCGGTGATCGCCGATCAGTTCGTCGCGGCCGACGTCGGAGTCGCCCACGTCCAGCGGCAGCTCGCCGGCGAGGAACTCGGCGAGCGCGTCGCACAGCTGGATCTTGTTCTGCGTCGACAGCTCGATGTTGATGCGCTCGATGCCGTCGCAGTACTCGCCCATGCGCGGCAGCGGGATGACCACGTCCTCGTTGATCTTGAACGCGTTGGTGTGACGCGAGATCGCCGCGGTGCGCCCGCGCTCGAGCCAGAAGCGCTTGCGCTGCTCGGGGCTGACCGCGATGAAGCCTTCCGAGCCGCGGGCGTTGGTCATGCGCACGACTTCGGATGCCGCGGCCATCACGGCCTTCTCGTCGAAGCCGACGATGTCGCCGATCAGCACCATCTTCGGCCGGCCGTGGCGCTTGGCCTTGGTGGCATAGCCCACCGCCTTGACGTAGCGCTCGTCGAGGTGTTCGAGGCCGGCGAGCAGCACGCCAGCGGCGTTGCCGGCGCCGCCCGGCTTGAAGTAGTCGGTGATCTCGACGATCGCCGGCACCGCTTCGCGCACCTGGCCGAAGAACTCCAGGCACACGCTGCGGGTCACCGGCGGCATCTTGTGCAGCACCCAGCGCGCGGCGACGATGAGGCCGTCCGTGCCCTCCTTCTGCACGCCCGGGACGCCACCGAGGAATTTGTCGGTGACGTCCTTGCCGAGGCCGATCTTGCGCAAGGCCGCACCTTGCATGGTGAGGACCTCCTCGCCCAGCGGTGCATAAGACAGGCCGTCGAAGCGGCGCAGGCGAAAGCGGACCGTCTCCTGTTCGTGGATCTTGCCGAAGTTGTGGTCCAGGCGCTCGACTTCGAGCCAGTGACCGTCGGGCGTGACCATCTTCCACCATGCCAGGTTGTCGAGCGCAGTGCCCCACAACACGGCCTTCTTGCCGCCCGCGTTCATGGCGACGTTACCGCCGATGCAGGAAGCGTCGGCCGAGGTCGGGTCGACCGCGAACACCCGTCCGGCCGCGGCGGCGGCCTCCGACACCCGCGCGGTGACGACGCCGGCGCCGGTGCGGATGGTGGCGTAGGGCGCGTCCATCGGGCC
>JBFGUQ010000133.1:0-6796 GCA_041565515.1 Rhodocyclaceae bacterium
CAGGACACCGAGCGCGATCCGGGCCTGCAGCGCGCACTCGCGCTGTTCCGGCTCGACATGCGCACCGAGGCCGTGCGTGAATGGAACTGGGCGCTGCGCGGTCGCGACGAGGCCTTCTCCGTGGCCGCGGCCCACCTCGCGCTGCGCCACGAGATCTACGATCGCGCGATCAACACCGCCGAACGCGCCAACCCGGCAAGCAACTTCGAGCTCCGCTTCCTCACCCCCTACCGCGACCTGATCGAACCCCACGCCCGCAGCAAGAACCTGGATGTGGGCTGGGTATACGGCCTGATGCGGCAGGAGAGCCGCTTCGTCGTCCCCGCCCGCTCCAGCGCCGGTGCGCAGGGACTGATGCAGGTGATGCCTGCCACCGGCAAGTGGGTGGCAGGAAAGATCGGACTGCGCGACTACCATCCGCGCCGCCTTTCGGACCCCGACACCAACGTGCTGCTCGGCACCAGCTACATGCGCCTGATCCTCGAAGGGCTCGACGAGCATCCGGTACTGGCCAGCGCCGGCTACAATGCCGGCCCCGGGCGGGCGCGCCGCTGGCGCGACGACAAGCCGCTCGAGGGCGCGATCTATGCCGAGCTGATTCCCTTCGACGAAACCCGCGACTACGTCAAGAAGGTCATGACCAATACCGTGATCTACGCCGCCCTGCTCGAACGCCAGCCCCAGTCCCTGAAGGCGCGGCTCGGCACCGTCGGCCCGCGTCCGGCCGAGTAGGCCGATTGCCCGCAATCCCGCAATCCCGCACTCCCGCACTCCAATCACGAGCGAGTACCACGATGAAACCCAGACGCGTCGTTCTTGTCGGCGGTTCCGGCTTTGTCGGCAGCGCCATTGCCAACCGGTTGTCCGAAGCCGGAGTCAATGTGCTCGTGCCGACGCGCCGCAGCAGCCGCGCCCGCCATCTGCTGCTGCTCCCCACCGTGGAGGTGATCGAGGCCGACGTGCACGATCCGGCGACCCTCGCCGGCCTGCTCGGCGGCGCGGATGCCGTGGTGAGCCTGGTCGGCATCCTGCATTCGCGCAGCGGCTCGCCCTACGGCCCAGACTTCGCCCGCGCCCATGTGGAGCTGCCGAAGAAGGTGGTCGCCGCGTGCCGCAGCGCCGGCGTGAACCGCCTGATCCACATCAGCGCCCTCGGTGCCGACGTCGACGGCCCGTCCGAATACCAGCGCTCGAAAGCGGCTGGCGAGGCGGCCATCCGCAGCACCGGTGCCGACCTCGGCTGGACCATCCTGCGCCCGTCGGTGATCTTCGGCCGCGACGACAACTTCCTCAACCTCTTCGCCGGCCTTGCCCGCGTCTTTCCGGTGCTGCCGCTGGCGGGCGCCGGCGCGCGCTTCCAGCCGGTGTACGTGGAGGACGTCGCCGAGGTCGTCTGGCGCTGCCTGAACGAACCGGAGGCCGAAGGCCAGATCTTCGAACTCGCCGGGCCCACCGTGTATACGCTGCGCCAGCTGGTCGAGTACGTTTCGGCGCTGGTGGGCAAGCCGCGGCCGATCGTGCCGCTGCCCGAGGGCCTGGCCATGCTCCAGGCCCGTCTGATGGAGCTCGCTCCCCAACCGCTGATGAGCCGTGACAACGTACGCTCGATGCGCGCCGACAACGTCGCCAGCGGCCCCCCGCTGCCCTTCGGCCTGCAACCGACGGCCCTCGAGTCGGTCGTCCCCGGCTGGCTCGGCAAGGCTGCACCGCGCGCACGCTACTATCCCTTCCGTCGCGAAGCGCGACGCTGACCCCCTCACCCCGGAGCCCGACATGAAGCTCATCATCGGCAACAAGAACTACTCGTCCTGGTCGCTTCGCGCCTGGCTGGCGGCACGCGAGGGCGGCTTCACATTCGGTGAGATCGACATCCCCCTGTTCATCCCGGGCAGTCGCGAGCGCATCCTGTCGCACTCGCCCTCGGGCAAGGTCCCCTGCCTGAACGACCATGGGCTGGTCGTGTGGGACTCGCTGGCGATCGGCGAGTACCTCGCGGAGAAGGCGCCGCAGCTGCTGCCGACCGAACCCGTCGCCCGCGTGGTGGCGCGCTCGGTGACGGCCGAGATGCACTCGGGGTTCCAGAACCTGCGCAGCCGCATGCCGATGAACATCCGCAAGGACTACGCCGGCAGCGGCCACAGCCCCGAGGTCGACGCCGAGATCGCGCGCATCGTGGCGATCTGGAACGACTGCCGCGCCCGCTTCGGCAGCGGCGGCCCCTACCTGTTCGGCAGCTTCACGCTCGCCGACGCCGCCTTCGCCCCGGTCTGCTTCCGCTTCAAGACCTATGGCGTCAAGCCCGACGGTGCCGCCGGCGAATACCTCGCCACCATGCTCGCCAATCCGAACATGAAGGAATGGGAAGCCGCGGCCCGCGCCGAAACCGAGTCCATCCCGGCCGAGGATCTTTACGGCTGATGAAGGCATACGTCGTCGGCGGAGCGGTGCGTGACGCCCTGCTCGGCCTGCCGGTGAAGGACCGCGACTGGGTCGTCGTCGGCAGCACGCCGGAAGCCATGCTCGCGCGGGGCTTCCGGCCGGTGGGCAAGGACTTCCCGGTGTTCCTGCATCCGGAGACGAGCGAGGAGTACGCGCTGGCGCGCACCGAACGCAAGAGCGGCAAGGGCTACACCGGCTTCGTCTGCCACGCCGCAGCGGACGTCACGCTGGAGGAGGATCTTGCCCGCCGCGACCTCACGATCAATGCCATCGCCCGCGACGAGTCCGGCCGCCTCATCGACCCCTACGGCGGCATTGCCGATCTCCAGGCGCGGATCTTCCGCCACGTCTCGCCGGCCTTCGCCGAAGACCCACTGCGCATCCTGCGCGTGGCGCGCTTCGCCGCACGCTTCACCGACTTCGGGCTCGCGCCGGAGACGCTCGCGCTGATGCGCGACATGAGCGCCAGCGGGGAGGTCGATCACCTGGTGCCGGAGCGGATGTGGCAGGAGCTGGCCCGTGGGCTGATGGAGAGCCGGCCGTCGCGCATGATCCGCACACTGCGCGACTGCGGCGCACTCTCGAGAATCCTGCCAGAGCTCGACCGCCTGTTCGGCGTACCCCAGCCGGTCCGCCACCACCCGGAGATCGACACCGGCGAGCACGTGCTGATGGTCATCGACCGCGCCGCCACCACCGGGCAGCCGCTGGCGGTGCGCTGGGCCTGCCTGCTGCACGACCTCGGCAAGGGCGACACGCCGGCGACCGAGCTGCCGCATCACCATGGCCACGAGGCCGCCAGCGCGGCGCGCGCGCGCGAGGTATCGGCGCGACTGAAGGCACCGGCCGACTGCCGCGATCTGGCGGAGATGGTGGCGCGCGAAGATGGCATCCTCGGCCAGGCGGCGGCACTGCGGGCGACGACGATGGTGAAGCTGCTGGAGCGCTGCGACGCCCTGCGACGTCCGCAGCGCTTTCTGCTGATGCTCGAGGCTGCGGCCTGCGACCATCAAGGCCGTGGCGGCAGCACGCCCGAGCCGGCGGTAGCCTGGCCGCCCGCCCTGCGCTGGCGCGCGGCGATGGACGCGGCGCGCGGCGTCGATGCTGGCGCGATCGCTCGTGCCTGCGCCGAAAAGGCGCGCATCCCCGCCGCCGTCCATGCGGCCCGGGTGGCCGCGGTCAAGGCGATCGCAGAGCCCGGCGGATCGCCGGCCTAGGCCGCGGAACGTGACGGACTCGCTACCCAACGCGATCAGATCGACCGCAGAATCAGCCAGGCGATGAGAGACAGGAGCACCGTGGTGGTAAACGGGAAATGATATGCTCGACCCCGAAAGCGGAACGAGAGGTCGCCGGGGAGGTGTCCGAGCCGAAGGCGACGGGCAGCTCCAGGCTGCATCAGGCCGGTGACGAGCACGATCAGGGCCACCACCACCACCCACTTCAGCATCAGCCGCTCCCGCCGAAATCCACGATTAGACCCTTCACGGACAAGAACGGCAATCATGCCGTCCGGCATCAAACCCACCACTGCCAGAACGAACGATGATCACCCTCCACACCTGGAGCACACCAAACGGCTACAAGGTCTCGATCGCCCTCGAAGAACTCGGCCTCGACTACTCGGTGAACCCGATCGACATCACCCGTGGCGAGCAGTTCGCCCCCGAGTTCCTTGCGCTCAACCCCAACAACAAGATCCCCGCCATTGTCGACGAGCATGGCCCCGATGGCGAGCCGGTCACCGTCTTCGAGTCCGGCGCCATCCTGCTCTACCTGGCGGACAAGACCGGCAGCCTGATGCCGACCAAGGCGCGCGAGCGTCTGGAGGCGATGCAGTGGCTGATGCTGCAGATGGGCAGCGTCGGCCCGATGCTCGGCCAGGCCCACCACTTCCTGCGCTTCGCGCCCGACATCATCCCCTACGCCATCGAACGCTACTCGAAGGAAGCGGCACGCCTCTACAGCGTGCTCAACACGCGGCTTGGCGGGCGCGACTGGCTGGTCGGCAGCGCCTACTCGATCGCCGACATCGCGACCTTTCCCTGGATCGCGCGCCACGAGTGGCAGGGCATCGATCTCGCCCGCTACCCGGAGGTCAAGCGCTGGTTCGATGCCATCGCAGCCCGTCCCGCGGTGCAACGCGGACTGGCGGTGCCGCGATGAACGCGACCCGTTTCGGCGAACTCGAAGTCCTCTGCCGCGCGCCGGCCGGCACCGCGCGCGCCACGCCGCTGCTCTTCGTGCATGGCGCCTACGTGGCGGCCTGGTGCTGGGACGAGCACTTCCTGTCCTGGTTCGCCGAGCGCGGCTGGGCGGCGTATGCGGTATCGCTTTCCGGCCACGGCGGCAGCCGACGGCGTGCCCTGCTCGATTCGTACTCGATCGACGACTACGTGCGCGATGTCGCCGAGGTCGCGGCGCGCCTCCCCGCGCCGCCGGCGCTGATCGGCCACTCGATGGGCGGGCTCGTCGTGCAGAAGTACCTCGAACAGTACGACGCGCCTGCCACCGTGCTCATGTCGGCGGTACCGCCGCAGGGCCTGATGGGCTCGGCGTTCGGCCTGATGCTGAAGCGCCCGACGATCCTTTCCGACCTCAACCGCATCATGAACGGCAGCGACGTCGATATCGAGGCATTTCGCGAGACCCTCTTCCACCAGCCGGTCGACGAGGACAAGCTGCGCCGCTACTTCAAGCTCAGCCAGCCGGAATCACACCGGGCGATATGGGACATGACCCTGTTCAACCTGCCCCAGCCGGCACGCATGCATCAGCCGCCGATGCTGATTCTCGGCGCCAGCCACGACGTGCTGATTCCGCCCGATCAGGTGCGCATGACCGCTGCCACCTTCAACCGTCGGGCCGAGATCTTCGACGACATGGGCCACGGCATGATGCTCGAACAGGACTGGGAGAAGGTGGCCGAGCGTATCGCAGGCTGGCTCGACGAACGCCAGCTCTGACGCGCGCGGGGCCCGCCCGGCGCACCGGACAAGCGCCGCAGCGGGGGGTCAGTCCTGATTCGTGCGCTTTTGCCTGGCGTCGGCCCCGTGAATTGGCCATGATCGAATCGGGAGGCGTGGCAGCGGGCACATCCGCGCCGGCGCCCCCCGGCTCGGCCAGGCGGGTTCGCCCGGTTGCGCAAAGAACGCGACTGCAGGGGTCGGCATCGGGCCGACGATCGCAGCGGATAACAGCCAACAGGGTGATCGTCATGGAAACGAGTCAGGAAAAGCCCACGGACCTCGATTCGGCCGACGCGTACGACGAGGAAGTGCTCAACGCGAACTGGCTGCCGCAACCGGAACTGGCGCGCCAGGCGCGGGAAATCGAGGCCAGGCGGGGGCGGCGCAAGCCGGCCCAGCCCGAGGACGTCGACGCCTTCCTGCAGTCGGTGTACCGCAATCAGGAATAGCCGTCTCGGCGCCTGTGCCGCGGCCCTGCAATCACGTCGCCGCCCCGGCCCCATCCGGCATGCTCGCGCTGCGGGCTGCCGGAGCGACGGCCCCGGCGGCGCTCACAGTGCGTGCAGGCGATCGCCGCGGGTGAATCCCAGCAAGGGCCCGTCGATGCCGCGACTCACCGCGAGCACCTTGAACAATTCGCCCATCTCCTGCGGGGCGGTCAGGCGCTGCACCGCGCGCGCGGCGCGAATGTAGTCGGGCCGATCGCGCGCGCCGCGCCGTTCCCGGCAATCGAGCACCCCGCAGTTGAACAGGAACCGGGCCTGCGTCGTGTAGCCCTGTACGTCGAGACCGGCATCGAAGGCCGCCTCCGCCACCGCGGTGAAGTCGACGAACGCGGTGATGTCGTTGAGGCCAGGCCACAGGAAGGGGTCGCCGTGGGCGCGGTGGCGGTAGTAGCACAGCAGGGTGCCGCTCGAGCGCGACGGCAGATAGTATTCCGCGCGCGGATAGCCGTAGTCGATCAGCAGCAGCGCCCCAGCCTTCAGGCGCTCTGCCCACGCCGCCACCCAGGCGCGCCCCGCCAGGCACAGTTCGGTGACGTACTCGCCCCCGGAGGGCGCCGGCAGGTCCAGCGCCCGCGCGGCGTCCAGGACGGCGCCGGACGCGGGAACGTCGGCCCAGCACAGCCCTGGTTCGGCCTCCGCAACGCGTTCGAACGCCACGCCGCGCTCGGCGATGCCACTGGCGCTTGAAACCACCAGATGCACCGGCATCACGTCGAGCACCTCGTTCGCGATGACGCAGCCGCGAAAGTGCGCGGGCAGCTCCTCCAGCCACCGCACCCGGGCCGCCAGGTGCGGCACCTTCTGCGCCAGGGTGTCGAACTGACGCTCACGCAGTTCGCCCGACAGTTCCAGGATGCCGTAGCTCTCGGGCACGCACGCACG
>JBFGUQ010000134.1:0-6769 GCA_041565515.1 Rhodocyclaceae bacterium
GCCGAGGCCGTCGGCCACCGTGGCGAAGACGTCGCGGTCGAGCTCGAACTCGGCCTCCTGCGGCACATAGGCGGTGATCAGCCCGGCCTGCCGCCAGAGCCTGCCGTCGTCGAGCGCGGTCTGGCCGACCAGGGCGCGCATCAGGCTGGACTTGCCAGAGCCGTTGCGGCCGATGAGCGCGACCCGTTCGCCGGCGTCGAGCTGGAAACTCACGTGATCTAGCAGATCGACGTGACCGAAGGCGAGGCAGGCGTTATCTACGGACAGCAGGGGCATGGCGCGTGCGCGGCGGAGGAGCCGGCCAGGAGGATCAAAACAGGAGTTTAGCCCCGCGCTCGCATCCTGGGCGGGCCGCGCCGCGATCGCGCACCGGATTCACCCAGGCGGCGGACGATGGCGCTGCTTGGACGGGCCGCCGCAAGCAAGTAGAATGCGCGGCTTGCCTCGCCATAGTTCAATGGATAGAACGAGCGCCTCCTAAGCGCTAGATCTGGGTTCGATTCCCGGTGGCGAGGCCAGCACGGATCGACAGCACTGCGCCGCCCGCCGGCGACAGGGCCGGGACGCCCGCACTGCAAGGCCCCGGCCCCGACACCGCCGGCATTGCGGCGAGCGCGGGCTCGAATCTACTTCGGCTGCGGCACGATGCGCAGGTAGGGCTTGGGCGCCTTCCAGCCCTCGGGGAATTTCTTCCTGGCCTCCTCGTCGGACACCGCGGGCACGATGATCACGTCCTCGCCCTGCTTCCAGTTCACCGGCGTCGCGACCTTGTGCTGCGCGGTGAGCTGGCACGAGTCGAGCAGGCGCAGCAGCTCGTCGAAGTTGCGGCCGGTGCTCATCGGGTAGGACAGCGTGGCCTTGATCTTCTTGTCCGGCCCGATCACGAACACCGAGCGCACGGTCAGGTTGTCCACCGCGGTCCGCCCCGCCGACGTCGTCCCTGCGCCCTCGGGCAGCATGTCGTAGAGCTTGGCCACGGCGAGGTCGCTGTCGCCGATCATCGGGTAATTGGGGGCCTGGCCCTGGGTTTCCTCGATATCCTTCGCCCAGTTGTGGTGATCGCCCACCGGGTCGACACTCAGCCCGATGACCTTGCAGTTGCGACGCGCGAACTCCGGCTTGAGCTTGGCCATGTAGCCGAGTTCCGTGGTGCACACCGGGGTGAAATCCTTCGGGTGCGAAAAAAGGATCGCCCAGCTATCACCGATCCATTGGTGGAAGCTGATCTTTCCCTCGGTAGTTTCAGCGGTGAAATCAGGCGCTTCGGCGCCGATACGCAGTGACATTTGTTCCCTCCTGCCTCGACCGAGGCATCGTGGTTGAGGTGATCATGCGCAAGCGACTTGCGTTCGCGCCACCTGGCGGACGAACGGTGAACCGGACACCGCCGGAGCGCGCCTGAGCGCGGAGAAGTCGATCACGCCACTTCCGGCCCTTCGTCTCGACAAGGCCGGGGGGGCACTCTCACCTTCGACCAAAAACGCGCCCAAAGCAAGGTCGCGAAGCTCCGGGAAGGTGCAACGCCAGGCTGCATGCGGTGTCCGGCACGGGCGCGCCTCGATCGGTGCCGCGCCCCTCGGCGCGGGCAGCGGCGCCAGATGACGCGCGCTGGCCTATTGCGCGGTCCAGCCGCCATCGACCGGAATCGCCGCACCGGTAATGCCGGCCGCAGCCGGGCCGCACAGGAAGGCGACCGCCTCGCCGATCCAGTCCGGCGGCATCAGCATCTCGTTCGGCTGCTTTTCGGAAACGAGGCTGCGGATCGCGCTCGCGCGGTCCGTATCGAGCTTGGCGGCGCGCGCGGTGATCTGCGGCTCGAGAATCGGCGTTTCGGTCCACCCCGGGCAGATCGCATTCACCGTGATGGCCTCGGTCGCCGTCTCCAGCGCGACGACCTTGGTCAGGCCGACCAGGCCGTGCTTGGCCGCGCAATAGGCCGCCTTGTTGACCGAGGCCACCAGCCCGTGCACCGAGGCGATGTTGACGATCCGCCCCCCGCCCTGCCTGCGCATGTGGGGAACGGCCGCACGCATCAGGACGAAGGGCGCGCGCAGGTTCACCGCCTGGATCGCGTCCCAGCGCTCGAGCGGGAATTCGGCGATGGGTGCGGTGAACTGGATGCCGGCATTGTTGACCAGGATGTCGACACGGCCGCGCGCCGCGACCGCCGCTTCCACCAGCCCGGCCGCCGCGTCCGCATCGCCGAGATCGGCCGGCAGGAAGCTCGCGGCCACGCCGAAGCGCCCGGCCAGCGCTGCCGCCTGCTGCTCGCCCTCTTCGCGCGGGCACAGGCCGTGCAGCACGATGCCGGCGCCATGGCGCGCGAGGACCTCGGCGATGCTCAGGCCAATGCCCTGTGTCGATCCGGTGACCAGGGCGATCTTTCCCTCGAGATTCATTCTCTTCTCCTCCGACGGGTTTCAGTCTTCCAGCACGCGCTGGCGCAACTCGGTCTTCAGGACCTTGCCGTAGTTGTTCTTGGGCAACTCATCGACGAAATGGTATTCCTTCGGGCGCTTGAAGCGGGCGATGTGCTCGAGGCACAGCGCATCGAGCACATCGGCGGTAGGCGCATCGCCGGCGCCGTCCCTGTCGGCCACGACGAAGGCGACGACGACCTCGCCCCAGTCCGCGTCCGGCTTGCCGATCACCGAGACCTCGCGCACTGCCGGATGGCGCAGCAGCACCTCTTCGACCTCGCGCGGATAGATGTTCGAGCCGCCGGAGATGATCACGTCCTTCGACCGGTCGCGCAGCGTGAGGAATCCGTCCCCGTCCATCGATCCCATGTCCCCGGTCCATAGCCAGCCATCGCGGATGGCCTGCGCGGTCGCGTCGCGATTGCGCCAGTAGCCCGCCATCACCGCGTCGCCCCGCACCAGGACCTCGCCGATCGCGCCGGGCGGCAGGGTCTGGCCATTGCCATCGGCGACCCGCACCTCGACCAGGGACTGGGCGACACCGACCGACGCGATACGCTCGCGCCAGCGCGAGTGGTGACGATCGGCGAGCTGGCTGCGCGACAGCGCGGTGATCGTCATCGGCGACTCCCCCTGGCCGTAGATCTGGACGAAGCGGTCGCCCATGACCTCGAGCGCCTTGCGGACATCCTCGACATACATCGGCCCGCCGCCATAGACGATCGTCTTGAAGCCGGAGACGTCGGCGGCGCTGGCGGCGACGTATTCGACCAGGCGCTTGACCATGGTCGGTGCGGCGAACATCGACAGGCGTCCGACACTGCGCGCCAGTTCGACGAGCTCCGCCGCATCGAACCCGCCGGACGCCGGGATGACGTGACGGCTGCCCTTGATCACGTGCATGAAGTTGTAGAGCCCCGCCCCGTGCGACATCGGCGCGGCATAGACGATGGCGTCGTCCGGGCCGACATCGTCCACGTCGGCCAGATAGCAGGCCACCATGGTGGCGAGGTTGCGGTGCGACTGCATGACGCCTTTGGGCCGCCCGGTCGTGCCCGAGGTGTAGAACAGCCAGGCCAGGTCCTCCGGCGCCCGATGAACGATCTCTTGCGGATTTCCCGCAAGCAAGGCGTCGTAGTCCAGCGTGCCCGGGGTGAACACGCGGCGCGCGGCCACCGCGCCGAGCTGCTCGCCGACGCGGCCCGCCAGGTCGGCGCTGACGAAGGCCGCGGCAGCATCCGCATCCTCGACGATGAACCCCAGTTCGCGCGGATGAAGCTTGGCATTGACGGGCACGGCGACCAGCCCCGCCCACCAGATGCCGTAGAGCACTTCGAGGTACGCGGGGCAGTTGGTCATGAACACGACGACACGGTCGCCGTCGGCCAGGCCATGCGTCGACCGCAGCGCGCCGGCGATGCGCGCGGCTCGTGCAGCAAAGCCCCGATAGTCGAACAGGCAGCGATCGCCATGCATGATCGCCGGACGCCCCGGGTACACCCGGGCGGTACGGGCGAGAAAATGCGCCACGTTCATCGCACACGCTCCAGCACGCTGACATAGCTGGCGACTGCCGAGCCGCCCATGTTGAAGACCCCGGCCAGTTCGGCATCGGCGACCTGCATGTCGCCCGCCTCGCCGCAAAGCTGCATCGCCGACAGCACGTGCATGGACACCCCGGTGGCGCCGATCGGATGACCCTTGGCCTTGAGGCCACCGGAGACGTTCACCGGCAGGCGTCCATCCGCTGCCACCGTGCCATCGAGCACCACGCGCGCGCCCTGACCGGGCGCGGCGAGCCCCATCGCCTCGTAGGCGAGCAGTTCCGCGATCGTGAAGCAGTCATGGACCTCGGCCAGCGACAGGTCGTACACCGAACAGCCCGCCTGCTCGAGCGCACTTGCCCACGCCCGGCGCGGCCCCTCGAACGAGGCGGCGTCGCGGCGCGACATCGGCAGGAAGTCGTTGACCTGGACGCGCGACCGGATCCGCACGGCGCGCGCGAACTCGCCCGCGACCGACTCGTCCGCCAGAATCAGGGCGGCGGCGCCGTCCGACACCAGCGAGCAGTCGGTCTTGCGCAAGGGCGCGGCGATGAGCGGATTCCTGTCCGATACCGTGTTGCAGAACTCGAAGCCCAGATCGCGGCGCATCTGCGCCCAGGGGTTGCGCACCCCGTTGGCGTGGTTCTTGGCGGCGATTCGTGCGAGGGTCTCGCCATGATCGCCGTAACGGGCGAAGTACTCGGTGGCGATCCCGGCGAAGATGCCCGGGAAGCTCAGGCCACGCGCCGCCTCCTCCTTCACGTAGGATGCGTTGCCGAGCACGCGCGCGATCTCGCCGCCGGGAATGGCCGTCATCTTTTCGGCGCCGACGACCAGGGCGATCCGCGCCCGGCCGGCCTCGATTGCGTCGCAGGCAGCATGGATCGCCGCTGCGCCCGACGCGCACGCATTCTCGACGCGGGTCGAAGGCGTCCAGCGCAGGGCGTCATCGGCCTGCAGTGCGAGCGACGAGCAGAAGATCTCGGGCACGAAGCCGCCATTGAGGTTGCCGACCCAGATCGCGTCGACGAGGCCGGCATCCACGCCGGCGTGCGCGATCGCCTCCCGCGACACGCCGCTGATCAGGGCTTCCAGGTCGAGTTCGTCGTGCCGGCCGAAGGGCAGGTGTGCCCAGCCGACGATGCATGTACCCATCGCAGGTCTCCTCCGTTATTCTGCAGATCCATTTCATTCTAAGGATGTGGCCGAAGCGGGCACAGACGTAGGATTACGCTATCGTGGCGCTGCACGATCCACGCATTCATGCCCCGCGTCGCCCGGACGCGACCGATGCAGGACAAGGCTTCCCCACTGACCGCGAAAGATCTCGCACTGGCCTTCGACCTCGCCCCGGTCGGCCTGTGCATCTCGAGAAAGCGCGTCATCGAGCGCTGCAACGAGACCTTCGCGACGATGTTCGGCTTCGGCACCGGGGACTTGCAGGGTAGCTCGCTCGAGGCCCTCTACCCCTCGAGCGCGGAGTTCGAGCACACCGGCGAGCGGGGCCTGCCCCTGATGCGGGAAACCGGTCGCTACAGCGACGACCGCATCATGCGCCACCGCGATGGCCACTTGTTCTGGTGCCATGTGGCCGGGCGCTCGCTCGATCGCGACGATCCCTTCGCCTGTGCGGTGTGGATGTTCGAAGACCTCTCCGCACGCCGCCCGGTGACGATCGAGCTGACACCACGCGAGCGCGAGATCGCGCAACAGCTGGTGACGGGCAAGACGAGCAAGCAGATCGCCCGCAGCCTCGACATCAGCCACCGCACGGTCGAGGCGCATCGGGCGAGGATGATGAAGAAGCTCGGGGCGGGTTCGCCGGGCGAGATGATCTCGCGCCTGATCGGCGGAGGCTGAAAGGCGGTCGCCGCCGTTCACGCGGACCGGATCGCCCGTCCCCCTACTTCACGCTGGCGAGCAGCTTCAGCAGGTACTCCACCGGGATCGCGTAGCTGATGCCGGAAGGGTCGGTGAGCACGTTTTCCTTGGTGGATTTGACGAAGACCATGTTCATCACGCCGATCACCTCGCCCGATTCGGGGTCGAACAGCGGGCTGCCGCTGTTGCCGGGGTAGGCGGTGGCATCGAGCTGGTAGACGCGGAAGGCGTCGGTCGCGAGCCGGCGCACGAGCGCCGGGTTGAGATCGCGGGCGTTGGCCTGCGGGATGCCGATGGGCGTGATGGCGGCGATGATGCCGCGATGGGTCACCGGCGTCATGCCGAGCACGTTGCCGATCGGAAAGCCGGTGAAGGCGACCGACTGCCCTTCGAGCACGCGCTCGGCGCCGGCGAGGGGGAGCGGGGGCAATGGTCCGCCGCCCTCCAGTCGCAGCACGGCCAGATCGTGGCCGCGATCGCTCGCCACACGCGTCACCTGACGGATCGCCGCGGTCTGCCCCGGCCCGGGCACCGCGACGACGAGGGCTTCGAACTGGTCCGATGCCACCGTCTCGGGCAGCACGTGGGCATTGGTCACGATCAGCTGGCCGTTGCCGATGGCGAAGCCGGTGCCGCGAAACTGGAAGGCCGGGCTGCGGGTGCGCTGATAGGTACCCACGGCGACGATCGAGGGCTTGATCCTCGGCAGCACATCGACGAGGCCCGCGCGCGCCAGCGATGGCATGGCCGTGACAATCGCGATGCCGAGCCCCGACAGCAGGACGCGGCGGCGACCGGCCCGGCCGCCCGGTGGGACGGGATGAAGCTTCATGAGCCGGGGGACTCCTCGCTGGCGAGCCGGAGCTGGCGCATCACCGGGCTCGGCTCGACGATGGCGCTGTCGTAGGGATGGGCTGCCGAGCC